>JAQGHH010000466.1 GCA_028288945.1 Phycisphaerales bacterium | reverse complement strand
AGGGGGTTTTGCGATTGCCGCGGAGCAATGGGTCTATCGTGCGCCTGCCGCAACTTACGCGGCATCAGACCGACCCGCTGAACCGATTGTTCGCGGAACACGTCGAACACACGCTGGGGCGAAGACTGCGGCTGCCGAGGTATGTGCTGGGGCGATGAGCGGGAGGGGTCATGCAATGCTCGTGCAATACCTCGTGCATTGCGCACCGACCGACCCCCGTTTTTGAAGCGCCAGTGGGGTTCATGAACGAAAATGCACGAAAATGCACGATTTTAGGCCTGTTTTCCGGCCCATTGCAGCAAGCAATAGACATTTCTGCGGAAGCGCCATATCTGTCTGTACAGCAGCCACTTAGATCTATCATGCCGCCGTGCACCGCTTCCTGGGTACGACCGCGTTGGTTGAGAACTACATCGACGGTTCCACGCGGGGAGCGGCTATTACGCGATCAGCGCCTTCACCACTTCTCCATGCACGTCCGTCAGACGGAAATCCCGACCCGCGTACCGATAGGTGAACTTGGTGTGATCGAAGCCCAGCAGGTGCAGCAGCGTGGCGTGGAGGTCATGGACGTGGACGGGATTGTCCTGGGCGTGGAAGCCGAATTCATCGGTCGCGCCGTGGACGTAGCCGCCCTTTGCGCCGCCGCCGGCGAGCCACATGGTGAAGCCGTGGTTGTTGTGGTCGCGGCCGTTGAGATGACCGGCGTTGGAGCCGGGCGTGGGTAATTCCACCGTCGGAGTGCGGCCGAACTCGCCGCCCCAGATGACCAGCGTGTCGTCCAGCATGCCCCGCTGCTTCAAGTCGATGAGCAACGCGGCGATCGCCCGGTCGCTTTCCTTGGCGAGGCGGCCGTGGTTTTGGGCGATGTCGTCGTGGCTGTCCCAAGGCTGGCCTTCGCCGGTCCAGACCTGGACGAAGCGTACGCCGCGTTCGATGAGTCGGCGGGCGATGAGGATCTGCCGGCCCTGCGTGCCGGGGCCGTAAAGATCGAGGATGTGCTTGGGTTCCTTGCTGATATCGAACGCGTCTGATGCGTCGGACTGCATGCGATAGGCGAGCTCGAAGGATTGGATGCGGGCTTCGAGCTGCGCTTCCTGCTGGCGCTGCTCGAGGTGGCGCTCGTTAAGGGCGAGCAGCAAATCGAGCTGGCGGCGTTGCTCCTTGGGATTCGCGTAGCCGCTCTTAACGTACTGGATGAGCTTGTTGATGTCGGTGTGCTGCGTGTCGATGTAGGTCCCTTGGAAGACTCCCGGGAGGAATCCAGATTGCCAGTTCTGGCTTTCCTGGATGGGGTATCCGCCGGGGCACATGACGATAAAGCCGGGGAGGTTTTGGTTCTCGCTGCCCAGGCCGTAGGTAACCCACGAGCCCATGGACGGGCGAATCTGCCGGGCTTCGCCGCAGTTCATGAGTAGCAGCGACGGCTCATGGTTGGGCACGTCCGCGTGCATCGAGCGGATGACGCACATGTCATCGACGCACTTGGAAAGGTGCGGATAGAGCTCGCTGACTTCAATCCCAGACTGGCCGTGTTTGGCGAACTTGAACATGGAGGGGAAGGCCGCCCCGGTCTTGCGTTCGGTCTTGAGATTGGGGACGGGGAGCAATTTCCCGGCGTACTTATCCAGCGCGGGCTTCGGGTCGAAGGTATCAACGTGGGACGGGCCGCCATTCATGAACAGGTGAATGACCCGCTTGGCTTTCCCCGCGAATTGCGGAAACCGGGGCGTGAGTGGGTTGAGTGACGCAGCCGACGCTTGGGCTGCTTGCGCAGCGGTAGCGCCATTAAGCATGTTGCCGAGCATCAAGGCGCCCATGCCCATGCCACATTTCTGAAGCATCTGCCGACGGGTCATGAAGAGGTTTTGCGGGTCGGGTTGATGGGGCATGGTGCGATTACCTCAAGACAAATGCATTTTTGCCGCTGATGGGGACCGATGAACACAGATGGAAGGTATTCATCTGTGTCCATCTGCATTTCATCTGTGGCAATAACTCTTCTCAATCCACGAACACAAACTCGTTCGATTCCAACAACACCTGCACGTACTTTTCCCACGGCCCCAGCGCCCGCGACGATTTTTCAGGGCCGCCGAAATCTGTGGCGGCGTTCCATTCCTTGGGGCCGTCGTTGCCGGCGATCGCGGGACTTCCCGTCACGCGAATGACCGGAGACCACGTGAATGAATCGAATTCCGGCGACTCCCGACAATCGACGATGAAGTCGATCGTGTCACCCTTTTTCACTTCGATGTTTTCCAGGGTGGATTGGGCATCGCCATGGAAGGCGACGAGCGACGCCAGTTCGCCCGAGCGGCTGGAGACGATCCGGGCGCGGACGCCGTCACCGCGGGAGTCGGGGTGGGTCAGGGTGCCGCTGATTCGCACCGCAAGGTCCGCGGGGGCGGTCCATCGGCGGATGGCGGCGTGCTGTGGGTCATTGCCGGGATGCCCGCCGGCGGCGGATAACGTTACCCAGCCGGTCTTCGAGTCGGGGAGCTTGGGCCCACCCTGCCACGCACCGCCCGTGAAATGGGCCAGGGGCGTGAACTGCTTCGTGCGGTGGGCGGATTCATCGTATTCGCCGAACCCGTTCTGCCAGGCGACGGCGTCGTGTCCCCCCGCGTCCTCAGCGGCGATGAACGCCGTGCCGAGCGTGATTTCGTCCGCGCTGGGATTGCGATTGTAGAGGATGCGATAAAGCTGCGTGATGCGCTTTGCCGGGTCCTGTTCGGGCTGGATTTCTCCGCGCTCCAGCAAGGCCTTGACCTCCTGGATTGCGAACGGACTGTTCATCATGAATAGAGCTTGCTGCGGGACGGTCGTGCTGAAACGCTGCGGGCTTGTGGCGTCCGGGCTGGCGAAGTCGAAATTGCGGAACAGGCCCGGGAGGTTCTGGCGGTCGATGAAGGCGTAGATCGTCCGCCGCTGGGTGAAGGGCTCGGT
>JAQGHH010000181.1 GCA_028288945.1 Phycisphaerales bacterium | reverse complement strand
GCCGGCAGCCGGGCGTTTCTGGAGAAGCTTGTCGAGTCGCGCACGCCGGTGAAGTCCGTGCATTTCGTGGACGTTCGACACAGCATGCGCAACGGCGGTGGGCCCGCGTGCCTGCGGCTGCGGGTCGTGCTTACCGAAGCGCAAATTGCGGCGGTCGCTCCCGGGGTATTTCTCACGGACATGCTATACGCTGCGCTCGTCGCATGGGTTACGCGGCACTATCGCGAACATCTCCATGCCGATGACCTGGCCGACCCGCGGCTCATCGACGAAGGCCGGGCGGCACTGGACGAGTTGACGAGGCTGCTGGGGATTGGATCCGTCTATCCCTTTCAAGGTCCGAGTGATTCGACGTAAAAGGATGAACCGGTAGTGTCGTGGCATGGGTGCCCCGCCCATGTTCGGCCGCAGAACTGCAAGACACGCCACACGGGCGAGGCCCCGCCCGGCGTGAGCCTGTCGAACGGTGCCGCGAAAGGATATTCACACATCCGGCATCGGCGGCGCGGGCGGCATTGGCGGCCTGGGCTCCGGATCGTCGGGCGCGGGGTCGGGTTGCGGCTGCGGGATCGGTTCGGGAATCGGCGTTGGCGGGTCGGGGGTCGGTCTCATTGTGCTCCCTTCGGCCTCTCCTGATCACACTTCCCGCAAGAGCATCCCATGCGCCACAGACCCACTTATATCTCCCGTCGGCCGCACGGCCCATGCCATATCCCCCGCTCGCGGAACGTTTTCCGGACCATACAATAGAGTGGCAGGCGCGGCTGCCCGTTGTCCTTCGCCAAAACCCGCAGGCCGGGTGCGACATGAAAAAGCGACTCACGACGCCCATCCGCCTCCTCACCGCAGTTCCGATCTGCGACGGCCACGACAGCGCCATCAGTACCATCAACCTCGAATTCATCCGCCACGGCATCGAAGTCATCTACCTCGGCTACCACCGCTCCGCCCGCGACATCGCGCGGGCCGCGGTGCAGGAAGACGTCCGCGCGATCGGCATCTCCAGCTACAACGGCGGGCACGTCGAGTTCTTCGCCCAGGTCGTCAAGCTGCTCTGGGAATACGGCGCGCATGACATCGGCGTATTCGGAGGTGGCGGGGGGACGATCACGCACGCAGATGCCGCCCTCATGCAGAAGAAGGGCGTCAGCCGCATCTTCTTCGCGGGCACGCCGCTGGCGGAGATGGTGGACTACGTGAAGCAGACGTGGGGCGATGAACCGCCCACGAAAGCGGCCAAGGCCGATGCGCACGACGACCATCGCCTGGGCCGCCTGCTGACTGCCGCGACGATGACGGACGGCCGATCGAATGGAAAGAAGCCGAAGGCCTCGACTTCCCGTGCCTCCCGCAATGGAGACGCAACTGCGAAGCGTCCCCGGCTGGTCGTCGGCGTCTGCGGCCCCGGCGGGGCGGGCAAGACCACGCTCATCGACGAGCTGGTCCTCCGCTTCCTCCGCGCCGCTCCGACGTCGCGCGTCGCGGTACTCTCGCACGACCCGAGCATCATCGGAAGCGGCGCGCTGCTGGGCGACCGGGCGGCGATGTACTACTCGCAGGACGACCGCGTCTTCATGCGCAGCCTCGCCACCGGCGGCCGGGCCGGCGGGCTTTCTCCCGCCACGGAGCGCTGCCTGCAAATCCTCAAGCACGATCCCGCGGGCATAGGCTTCGACGTGGTCCTCGTCGAAACCGTCGGCATCGGCCAGGAAGCGGTGCCTTTCGCGCCGGGCATGGTGGACAAAACCGTCTTCGTCATGAGCCCCGAGTACGGCAGCCGCCTGCAACTGCAAAAGATCGCCATGCTGGATGCAGCGGATGTCGTCGTCGTCAACAAGAGCGACCTGGCCGCGGCAAAGACCGCGTCGAATGAAGTCGAGCAACGGTTGTCGATGAATCAACGCGGCCAGCGCCTCGTCGCGACGGTCGCCAAGCGGCATCGGGATGCGGGGGTGGATGCGCTGTTCGATATGTTGAACGGCATGGAGTCGCACAATGCCTCCGTCGTGCCGGCGTGCCGGATGGGGGGAGATGTCACTTGCGTTTGAGCCGTGGCACGGGCGGCCCGCCCGTGGCCGTGGTATTCCGCGGCGCGTAGGGTGGGAGTACTCGCCCACCGCTTTGCGTCGGGCCGTGGTAGGTTCGGCGTGCCGAACGTTTCTTCCGTGGAACGCGGGGGATGTTCTGCACAGCCGAACCTGCGGAGTACCGGCCGTGTCTGTGGATACCGCAGACCATGGGCAAGCTGCCCATGTCACCCTTGAGGAGACTCGATGAGCATCCTCGCCCATGTTGTTGACGCGGCAGACAGGCATCGCCGCTTCGTCGAAGAGCAGGTTCAGCACGCGCGGACCGATCCGCAAGCGGGCAATGCAATCCTTAATCGCTGGCAATCCATCCGCGCAAGCATCCCCACCTCCACCACACCCACCGGCCTGAAGCTCCCGCGCCTCGCGCTCCCGGATATCGACGAAGCCGGCGAGATCGCCCGCTACCTCCACGGCGAAGGACTTCCCGGCGAATTCCCGTACGCCAATGGTGCCTACCGCGAAATGTACCTCGAGCCGTTGACCGGCCCGGAAGTGAAAACGAGCAAGGCTGAAGAACCGACGCGGCTCTTCGCAGGCATGGGCCTCGCGGAAGACACCAATGAGCGATTCCGATACCTGACGCAACATCAGCGCAGCGCCCGCCTGAGCACCGCGTTCGACGGCCCGACGCTCTACGGCCTCGACAGCGACACCGATGGCGTGCTCGGAAAAATCGGCGAGGGGGGTGTCGCCATCGACACCGTCGAAGACATGGAACGACTCTACGACGGCTTCGAGCTCGGCAGCCCGGACGTCTCTGTCTCCATGACCATTAACGGCCCCGCGCCCACGATCCTCGCGATGTTCGTCGCCGCGGCCAAGCGGCGATTCGGCGATGGCGTCGTCCCGCTGCTCCGCGGCACCGTGCAGGCGGACATCCTGAAAGAAGTGCAGGCGCAGAACGAGATGCTCTTCCCCGTGGACGCGTCGCTGCGCTTCCTGACCGACATGGTCGAGTGGACGACCGCGAACATGCCGCGGTGGTACCCGATCTCCATCAGCGGCTACCACATCGCCGAGGCCGGCGCGACGCCGGTGCAACAGGCGGCCTACACGCTCTCCAACGGCTTCACCTACGCCGAGCTTTTCCGTGCCCGCGGGCTGGACGTCAACGTGTTTGGCCCCCGGCTGTCCTTCTTTCTCGACTGCGGGCTCGACGTCGAGTATTTGGCGCTGGCGCGCGTCTGCCGGAAGTTGTGGGCGATCGGCATGCGCGATGTGTTCGGGGCGAATCCCAAGGCCCAGATCCTCAAGCTGCACACGCAGACCAGCGGCCGGTCGCTCGTCGCACAGACTTTCAAGAACAACCTCACCCGCACGGCCGTCGAGCTAATGCTCGCTTACGTTAACGCGACCAATTCCTGTCACAGCAACAGCGCCGATGAGGCCTTCACCACGCCCGGCGAAGAGTACGTGCGCCTTGCCGCCCATTCGCAGGCGATCCTTCTGGAGGAGTCGGGCGTGTTCAAACACATGATGAATTCCCTTGGGTCGTCGCCCGGCATCCTCGCAGTCGAGCGCGCCGTGGAGGCGGCGATCCTCGAAGAATTCCGCCAGCTCGACCAACTCGGCGGCGTGCTCGGGGCCATCGAGCACCGCTACCAGCGCAGCCAGATCCAATCCGCCGCCCATCGCTACGAGCAGCAGATCTACGACGGCATCCGCCCGATCATCGGCCTTAACCGCTATGCGGACGAAGGCGACAAGCCCGAAGTTCCGGTCGTCCGGACGCCGGCGAAGAAGCAAAAGGCGCAGGTCGAGCGGCTGGCAAAATTCAAACACCGCCGCCGCAAGTCGTGTGGGAAGGCGCTGGACGATCTGGCCAAAGTCGTAGAGTCCGGCGGCAACGTTTTCGGCCAACTCGTTGAAACCGTCGAGCACTGCTCGCTCGGACAGATCACCGCGCGATTGCATGAAGTCGTTGGGCACTATCGGCCGACGATCTAACATCGCGGCCCAGGCGGGCTCGTTGTGGCACGGGTTTTCAACCCGTGTGAGCGGCTTGGGGATTCAAACAGTCTTCGCGGATTGGTGCGCAACTAGCACGGGTTGAAAACCCGTGCCACGACGCACGTCCGTTTCCCGGGCGGTTCTGCCGGTTGCCCATCGCGGCGTGCTTCCTATACTCACCCGATTCAATTGAGGAGACGCATGGTTCCCACCAGCACGGACTTTTCCATTTCGGTCAAAGACACGGCCCCGGCGGCCGGGGATGCGACGGTTGTTTTCATCGAAGAGGGACACGCCGCGGACGGTGCGGTGCCGGGTTTGGCGGACGCAGACCAGGCGGCGCTTGCCCGGCTTTTGGCCAGCGGCGTCGTTCGCGGAAAAGCGAAGGAAATCGCGTTTGATGTCGTGAATGCCGGCCCCGACAAGTTTCGGCGGCTCTTTGCGGTGGGGCTTGGAAAGGGCGACAAAGTAAATGCCGAGACTCTCCGTCAGGCGGCGGGGCGCGTGGTCCGGGCGCTGCGCAAGCACCGGCTCGCGAAGGCGAATGTCTTTGTGCCCGCAATCACCGTCCCCGCGCCGCAGGCGGCAGAGGCGCTGGTCGTCGGGGCGCTACTCGCGGCGTTTGATTTCGAGGAATACAAGGGCACGGGGCAGAAGAGGGATGATTCTCCCAGGCCCAAGCGGCTGGAATGGACCCTCGTCGCCACGGGGCAGGACGGCAAGGCGGTGCGCGCGTCCGTCGATCGCGGGCGCATCGTTGCGGACGGGCAGAACTTCGCGCGCACGATCGCTTCGCGGCCGGGGAACGACATCAACCCGCCGAGCCTCGCGAAAGTAGCGCAGGCAATGGCCCGCGAGGTCGGCCTGACCTGTCGGGTGCTCGACGAAAACCAGATGGCGAAGCTCGGCATGGGCGGCATCCTCGCCGTGGGCGGCGGGAGCATCGCGACGCCGCCGCGGATGATCGTGCTGGAACACAAGGGTTTGGGGAAGACGGGGGGCAAGGGCGGGAATTCAAATCTCAAATCTAAAATTTCAAATGCATCGCCCTTGCTCGTTGTCGGAAAGGCCATCACCTTCGACACCGGCGGCATCTCGATCAAGCCTGCGGACAAGATGGGGAAAATGATCTTCGATAAGTGCGGCGGGATGGCCGTGCTGGGGCTGATGTACGCGGCGGCGAAGCTGAAGCTGCCGATGAACGTCATCGGGATTCTGTCGAGCGCGGAGAACG
>JAQGHH010000407.1 GCA_028288945.1 Phycisphaerales bacterium | reverse complement strand
CTTCTTTTTACGCAGATCGGCGTGTCCTGGCCTTCGCTGTTTCACGCTTCGTATGTGGCCAAGACGCTGATTGTGGCCGTGATGCTCGTGGTGCTTTGGCCGCATTACTCGAAGATCAAATGGGATTATTGGTGGCTCGGGATCATCTTCGGCGTGCTGGGCGTCATGCAGTGGGTGGGCATGGAGAAGCTGCTGTTGCACTTTTGGCCGCACTACCCCCGGCTGTCGGTGGACGCCAATGATCCGTTCGCGCAGTTTCATTCCGACGGCGTTCGCCGGGCGTTCATCGGCGTCCGCTGGATGGGGGCGTTTCTGCTCGTGCCCGTCATGGAAGAACTGTTCTGGCGCGACTTCCTCTGGCGCACCATTCAGGCCCCCAATGATTTCAAGCTGGCCAAGGTCGGCGAGCGGGATTGGATCGCCTGTCTGATCGTGTCGGTCATCTTCAGTGCCGTGCATATCCAGTGGATGACGGCGATCGTCTGGGGACTCATGGTCGGCGGGCTGCTGATGCTCACGCGCAGCCTCGGCGCGTGCATTATCATGCACGGCGTCACCAACTTCCTGTTGGGCTGGTATGTGCTGCGCACGGGGGATTGGTACTTCTGGTAAAGGCGGGGCTCGTTCAGACGTCGCGCGGCACGAACCCCTGCCGACGGAGCGCGACGTCGAGCTCGGCGTCGCTGGGGATCGAGAGGACGAGCCCGCCGACGTTGAGCGTCGGGAGTTTCTCGGCGCCGTCGTTCTGTTCCCTTACCCAGTCCTCGGCTTCGGGATCTTCTTCGATGTTGACATAACGGTAGTCGAGCCCGAGATCGGCCAGGTGCTGGCGCGTGTGCCGGGTGTCGGCGCACCAATCGGCTCCGAAGACGGTGATCTCAGCCATGGCGTTTGCTCCTGTTGCGTGACCGTCCCCACAATAACGCCGGCCGATCACGGCGCGGATGGAACAAATGTGCGGGACGTTTGCTGCCTGGCGGGATTTGGGGAATGTCCGCAAGAACGCAATGCGGCTGGCCGGTTGACGCCGGCATAGCCAGTCGCGGCGCGGGGAGCTTTCCGTTACAATTGCTTGCACACATCCGCGGCCCAATTCATATCACCGGCCGCCGGACGAAAAACCGGGTCGTTCAACAGCGGGACTGCTATGCAGGCATCACGCGAAATTCCGTCCCTTCCGGACATCGGCCTCCCGGAATCCCACTACGCGAAGCTCATCCACCGGGCGGACACGCACGGGGACATTCATCTTCGGGAGGCGCTAAAGGTGGCGCAATACGTGACGCTGGCCATCGACCCGCACCTGCCTTGGGAGAAGAAACAGCGCTACTTCGAACATGCCATCCGCCGGCACTGCGCGCCCCCGCCGCTGGCAAGCGAGCGGGTGTGGTTGTTCTACATGCAGCTCAGGGATCTGGTGAAATTGCACGCCGGTCAGGAGGCATTGAAGCTCGCCAGTCGCGAGGACGATGCGTTCGCCCATCGGGTCCGGTTGGGGCAAACCGTGGGCGACCTGCGCATGGAAGCGTACTTGTTCTTTCGGCGGATCATGGGGGAGTGCGACGACAGGCCGGTGATGTTCAGCGAGGACGACTGGCATCAGCTCAAGCTCATTCGCGGCCAGTGGGTGTGACGACAAAAACATCAGCCCGATGTCGCACACAACATATGCGCAGATTTTCCGCGACAAGGCTCTTGATTGTGTCCGGGGGCGTGGCCATAATAGTTATCGGTCTGCAGGGGTTGAATTTCATGTTTCTCAAAATCAGGCGCGCGGGCAAGTGCCCGTCTGGCAAGCTGCCTCTTCGCGTATAGGCGCGGGGCGCGTTATCGGCTGAGAGGCCCTCGCGATATGCGGGCCTTGACTGCCGATAGCAAGGATTGAGAAGCATGGTTCGGCCGGCTCGGGCTTGGGGCGTTTTCCCGAAAACTGTCCGCAGGAAGATCACCTCGGCTTAGGCCGCGCAGGGATGAAGCGCGCGGGCTCTGGTCAGGAAATGATTCAACACAAGCCAATGCAGCAAAGGCTCCGCGACGCCGCGGAGCCTCCGCATCGCCAAAGCTACAGTCCCGGCACGTCCGGTGACGATGATAGGAGCAAACTTATGAATACCCCGCAAGTGCCACCCCCTCGCCCCGGCGGAATGCCCCGCCACGGCGCCAACCGCCGGCCTCATCGCCAGCCTTCCGTCGTCGCCCTCCCCGCGATTGACCGTCGCCGCGATAACCGGGCCCCGATGCAGAGCAAGGCGGTGCTCACCGTGCTCGACGGCCCCAGCGCCAACACCAGCCACGACATTCTCACGCGCGACCTCTCGTTCAGCGGCGTGTCGTTCCTGCTGCGCGAGGCGCTGGCCGTCGGCCAGACCTGTAACCTCCGCCTGCAGGGCTCCGGCTCGCACACGACCCACCTCTGCGAAGTGATCCGCTCCCGCCCGCTGAGCAACGGCCGCCACGAAATGGCCGTCCAGTTCCGCAAAACGGTCTGACCACTCTTCCCCCTGAACTCTGCCGTACCTCCGCTCACAGGCGCATCGGGGCGCGCAACTTTTTCCGCGCGCGGAGCAATGTTGCCCGACCCGATGTCGCGCGATCTGGCGGCCGTTGTGTTGTTTATTTGACCAGCGCCGACCAAGCCGATAGCATGTTCACCCGTCCGGAGAGATGGCCGAGTGGCTGAAGGCGACGGTTTGCTAAACCGTTATACAGGGTCAAACCTGTATCCGGGGTTCGAATCCCCGTCTCTCCGCTAATGCCCGCGAAACTTGGGAAAACGGGGGCCGTCCCGCGTCATCGCGGTAGGCGTGTAGGCCAATCACTTCTATCTGGCGTGTGAAGACGATACGACCGTGCCCGCGTCGACTGCCGAATGCGGCGGGTCGCGCTCTATTTTCTCCAGATCTAGATTCGCCTGCTCCTCAATGCTGATCTCGCGGTCGAAACGGGCGCCGATGGAATATTGGTCCTGACCGAGGGGGTGGCACCTCATGATGCGGTAGAGGATTTGCACCTGCATTTTGCCGCCGCCCGGGAAGCCCATCAGGACGTAGCCGCCGCGTGCCAGGGGCTCGGGGAACACGAACCCGATTCCTTCGGAGGACATGTCGCGGAGCCAGATGTCGCGCGGCACCTGCTGGTCGCGGCGGCAAGGGAGGAGGATCACTTGCACCCTCAATCCCACGCGCGCCAGGCGGCGGCGCTCCACGGCGCGGCCGCGGCTCTTTTCGGATTTCAGGCGGGTGATGATCTGGCGGTAGAGCTTTTCGGTCAGCCGCATCCCAGTGCCGGCGACCGAAGTGCCCGGCCGGGGCCGCGCCGCGCTGGGCGCCTGTATCGCACTCGGCACATTGGTTACGTTGGGCACATCGGTCGCGTTCGGCGCCTGGGTCGTGGGCGTCTGCGGAGCCTCGAGCCGTCGGTCGCCGACTGACTGCGCGACCGTTGGTTCGCCGAGCCGATGGATGAACCCCCGCGCCTTGCCGTTGCGCTTCGCGCGGTACATGACGGCGTCGGCTTCCTCCATCATGCAGAGCGGGTCCATCTCGGGGGGAGGAACGCCGACGGTGATCACGCCGACGCTGGTGGTCAAACCCACACGCGTGGCGGCGTCGGAAAGCTCGATCCTCGATACGCTCTCGATGCACGCGGCGGCCTCGGCTTCGAGCGTGGCGACGTCGCGGGCGGCAAACGCAAAGACGAATTCGTCGCCGCCGTAGCGGCCGATGATCCCGCGCCCGGCAAGGCAGTTTGACAGCGCGGTGGATACTTTAATCAGTGCGGCGTCGCCGACGGCGTGGCCGTAAGTGTCGTTAACGCCCTTGAAATTGTCGATGTCCACGAACCCGAGCGCGCACGGCGCGCCGTACTGCCGCCCCAGGTCCAACAGGTTGGCCAGGCGCGCCAGCAGCGCCTTGCGCGTGAGAACGTGCGTCAGCGGATCGAACTCGGCTTGCTGCGCCCGCTCCTGCAGCCGCTGGATCTCATTCCTCATGTCCTGTTCGCGGCTCTTGAGCGTGCTGATTTGGGTGGCGTTATGGCCGATGGCCCCCTGCATGCACTGGGCCACTTCGGTGCTCAGGTTCTGCAGGAACTCCTTGAACGACGGGCTCGTCTCCTCGGGCTCGGAGAAGAGAGCCATGAGGCGCTGATATTCTTCGGCGGTGTTTCCGATTACGTCAACTGCCACAGTCGGGCTTAGGCCCGCCGTCGCGTGCAACCGGGTGGCCACGCTCTTGAGGACTTTGGGCATCGGCACAATGAGCCGGTGAGGGATGACGGCGGCCGCATCCATAGCCAGCGCCTGCGCCTCGGTGGCGAATGCCTGGAGCGCCTCCACGCCGTTGTGGTGAACTTCGCAGGCCGAGGAGAAAAATGCCGGCAGGCCCAGCATGCGGGCGCATCGCCCGGCCAGTTCGGCGTGCCCGATCCCGAAGACGCGGACTTCCTCCCGGAGTCTCTGCTCCTCGGGGGCGTCGATGGCCGCCAGGTAATGCGCCCACGAGGACTTGTCGGTGCCGTACAGCACGGGCAACACGATGTCCTGAAGCAAGCCCGCGAAGAACGCCGTATCTTCCTCTTCGCTGCGGCGCGGGTCGGCGGCGGGCACGGTGGAGAGGCGGCGGACGGTCTGGCGGGCGAGGACGGCCTTCAACACCGCGGCGCGCCACAGCGACGCGCGATCTGCCGCGGGAAGACTGAACTTGTTGAAAATGCCGGCGAAGGAGAGGCCGAACACCAGCGGCAAAAGGTTGCGCAGGCCGATCATCCCGATCGCCACCGACAGCCGCGTGACCGGCGATTGGGGCGAAAAGGCGGCGGAGTTGGCCAGCGCCAGCACTTTTGCCGTCAGCGCGGGGTCCGTCGAGATGACTTCCGCGAATTCCGCGACGCCCGCGCTGAGGCTCCGTTTCAACTCCAAGACTTTCATCGGCACCGAGAAGCTTGACGGGAGCAACTGAAGTTCGCCCAGGTGCTGCTCCAGGGATCGTCGCCGTGCCGCAACGAGTGGGGGAAGAGTGGGTGCGGTCTTTGCCATGATTGATTGGGGTGCGACGCCGGTGCGCCGATTTAAACGTATTCGCCGGGCCGTATTATCGGGCGCGCCACTCGGGCGAGCGGACCGCTATGCAGGCCATCGGAACCCCCGCCGACCGACTTAATAGATTCTCGCTTTTCGGCAGGGGGAGAAGGTGGAGGTTATCTCTGCCGGCGAATGGGTCGAAACAATAATTGACACTGGGGAACCCATCATGCGCTTGCTGTATTGCGAGAACCTGGCCGTCGGAATGAAACTCGGCCAACCCGTTTACGGAGCCGCGGGCCAGCTCCTGCTGGCGCCCGGGGCGACGATGTCGGCGCGGTATATCGCGCTTCTGGGGGAAATGGGGATACCGGCCGTTTATGTGGCGGACCCGGACACTTCCGACGTAAGCCCTCCCCAATACGTCCGCCCGCAAACAAGGGCGGCGGCATGGCGTTCCTTGACGTCAATCGCGGAATGCCTCGCGCCCGCCGCCGCGGATCTGCGTAAGCAATCCCTTTCTCTCACGCACGAGCACTCGGGCAGCGAGCGGTTCGCACAGGCCGTCCGCTCCACGTTCCGCGGGGCGGACCTCGAGGCGCTGGGCAAGAGCGTGGACGCGGTCATGGCCGACCTGCTCGATCAAAACGTCCTCGTCGGCCTGAACACGATCAAGACGCACGACGCGTACACCTTCCAGCATTCGATCGACGTGACGATCATGGGCATCGTCCTGGCGCGCAAGCTGGGCTGGCCCGCGAGCCGCGTCCGCATGTTCGGCATCGGGTCCATGCTGCACGACATTGGGAAGATCATGGTCGCCGCGGACATCCTCAACAAGCCCGGGCAGCTGACGGAGGACGAATTCACCGACATGAAGGCCCACCCCGAGCGCGGCTACCACATCCTCCGCGCGATCCGGCCGGCGCTGGGCGCGGTGATCCCCCAGGCGGCATATCAGCACCACGAACGCCAGGACGGTTCGGGCTACCCGCGCGGCCTCAAGGGCACGAACACGCTCGGTGAACACGAGCCGGGAAAGATCCACGACTTCGGCGCGGTATGCGCCGTTGCTGACGTATATGACGCGATGTCTTCCACGAGGCCCTACCGGAAGGGATGGGCCCCCGACCGGGTGGTCGCAACGATCGCTGGAATGGCCGGCACGCATCTCAACCGCGAGGCGGTTAACGCCTTCCTCTCGGTCGTCGCGCCCTTCCCGGTCTGCTCCGAAGTGACATTCATCGGCGGCAAACATGCCGGGTGCCGCGGGATCGTGACGTCGGTGCCGGAAAACGATCGCGCCCGTCCAACGGTCCGCGTTTTGGAAGACCGCACCGGAACCCGACTCGAAGCATTTGACGTGGATCTGCGGATCGACCCTGACTCGCGTATCCGCTCGGCGGAGGCCGATGAGGTTCGGGCGGAGTCGATGGGCAGCCGCCGCCAACCGCCCCGCCCCGCGGCGCCCCTTCCCGCTGAGGTCGTGGCATCGCTACGGCAACTGCACCAAACTCGCGCCTGATCATTTCTCCAACCGGCATCCGGCCTCGCCGGGCGTGCCACCGAACGTTTCACCGGCGTCAACCACTTACCGATACCGGGACGTTGGCGGCGAGTTTGGCTTCGTCGAGGTCCAGATCCTGCTGGACTCGGCGCAGGACGTCGTCGCCGATCGTGCCGGCGTCACGCAGGCTGATCAACATCTCCCGCTCGGCGGTGATCGCGTAGCGGAGCACCTCATCAGTCGTGCGGCAGATCGGCAGCGCCCCCGCGCCGTCGCCGTCCGCGCTCAGTACGCGCAGCCGGCCAGTCACGGCCGATAGGTATTGCACGCGCCGGTCGTACGGCTCGCGGACGCGGGCGATCAAATCGGCGACGCCCTCGTCCATAAATCCCAGCGCCTCCAGCCGGGCGAGCGCCGCGTGGGCGGCCTCAAGGCGGGCGACGGCCTCCTCGTGCTCCTCCACCTCATCCCCCTTGAGCGCCAGCGCCCGAATCACGGCGGGTAGAGTCAGCCCCTGCGCGACCAGCGTGACGAGGATCACGCCGAAGGTGATGAACAGGATCAGGTCGCGCGCGGGGAAGGGAGTGACCTGGTCCGCCAGGGTCAACGGCAGCGCCAGCGCCGTCGCCAGCGACACGATCCCGCGCAGCGCGATCCACGCGACGGCGAACACAGAGGCCCGCGGCGGCGCGGGGTCGCGCTCGCGTAACCGGCGGCTCAGCAGCCGGGGCACGTAGACCGTGGTGTAGACCCACGCAAACCGCGCCAGGACGGTCACCAGACTTACGACCGCCGCGTAGGCGATTAGTGTGGGAAGGCGGAACCCTCTCAGGCGTTCGAGGATCGCGGGCAGTTGCAGGCCGATCAGAATGAAGACGATTCCGTTGATGATGAAAATGACGGTTTCCCAGACGCCGTAGAGCCGCAGCCGCTGCTGGCCGGTCGTGATCTGGGGGACGCGGCGTCCGACGTAGAGCCCCGCGGTAACCGCCGCCAGCACGCCCGAGACATGGAGCCACTCGGCGGGCAGGTAGGCGATGAACGGCGTCAGCAGCGACACCATCGTTTCGACGCCGGCGTCGCGCAACCGGGGGCGAACCCAGGTGATCACCCGTCCCACGACATAGCCGAACGCAACCCCGCCCGCGCCCACGATCAGGACTTGCGGCCCCGCGCTCCGCAGTGAGAACGTGCCGTCCACGACCCCGGCGACCGCTAAGCGGTACGCGACGATCGCCATCGCGTCGTTCACCAGCGACTCACCCTCCAAGATGGTAATGACGCGCTTGGGGATGCGCATGCGCTGAAGGATCGCGGTGGCCGCCACCGCGTCCGGCGGCGAGACGATCGCCCCCAGCACGAACGCGGCGGGCCAGGTCATCGCGTGGATCACCCCGTGCGCGACAGCTGCCACCGCGCAGGTCGTGAAAAGCACGAGCCCGACCGACAGCATGGAGATCGCGCCGACGTTGTTGCGGAAGTCGCGCCAACTCGTCATCAGCCCCGCGTAGTAGAGGATCGGCGGCAGGAAAAGCAGGAACACGAGGTCCGGGCGCAGGGTCACGCGCGGCAGGCCGGGGATAAAGCCGATGCCGAGCCCCGCGATCACCAGCAGGATCGGGTACGGCACCCGGATCCGCGCCGCGAGCCACGCGAACGCGGCAACGACGACAAGCAGGCCGAGAATGAGTTCGATGTCGTGCATAAGCTCGCAGGCGGTTTGCGAGATATACCTGAAGCCCCGTCGGGCTTCCACCGCCACGCGCCATCTCACTCCCGGGTCGGACCGGCTGTCTCTTGTTGCATGGGATTCCAACGCGGGGTTCGTGGTGCGATGGTCGCCCTGGCCGGCGGCAAGCCAATCTTTGAAGTCCCCCAGGTGTGACATATTCTGGTGCCCGCTCAAGCTCAAGACGCCGATCGCCCGGCGCATGCTCCGCGGCCGCCGCATCTCGCCCGCGTCATTGGGCTCGAGCGCCGTCAGCGGGACTTGGGTCATGTGCGTCCGCGGCGTCGTCCAGGACTTCCAACCCGACCACGTCCAGGTCGCGCCCCCCGCGCACGTCGGGGGTTGGCGTATTGCACGCCGGGCAACAGATCCACTGGACCGACTCGATATGCTGTTCGCAACGACAGAGGGGGCACCATGCAATGAGGGGCATTTCCTGGATCACCAGCCGCGACTGGGCCAAAGGGGAGCCTTCGCGGGCCAACTCGAATGCAGACACGAGCGCATCCTTCACAACGCCGCTGAGGGGGCCCAGGCGCAGATGGACCGCGACCACGGTGCCTTCGGCCCGCTCCGCCTCTTCGGCGGCGACGTCGATGATGCTCATCGCGATGGAGAGCTCGTGCATGGGGCGTCACATCCGCTCGATCCGCAGGTATCGGCGGATCTCCGGCAACATCCAATAGACGCCCAGCGCCACCAGGATCAGCGCAATCAACCCGCCGGTCATCTTCCTGGGCCGCTGCGAAAAACTCTGCCATGGATGGCCGAGTGTTTCGCCGGCCCTTTCGAGCAGTTCGGTGGGTCGATCAAGCAAATGACTGCGCCTTTGCATGTTGTGGCTCCTCTTGATGTGCCGCGGCGTCCGTGGACGGCGGCGGGTTGAGATCGAGCGTATGGGCCGTGCCCGAATCGAGCATTCGATTGACCAGCGACTCGACAAGCGCGACGGCCTCTTCCAGCGCGGCCTCGACGGGCGGGCTCAGGCCCATCCGCATGTCGTCGTCTTCGGGCGGGGGAGACGGCTCGCACCCGACGACGAGCACCCGGTTCAATCGCCCGCCGAGCGCGGTGACGGTGCGGAGCACTTTGGCGGGGTCCATCGAATGGGCCTCGATCATCGGCGTCGCGCCCGCCCCGCCGCTCTTGGAATCGAGCCGTGGCTCCAGCACGTACAGTGTCCCGGGCTTCTCGCCGCGCCCGACGGCGTCGATCAGGATCGCGGCATCGCAGCCATCGAGCAACGCGTAGGTGAGGTCGAGGCCGCGGATGCCGAAATCGACGACTTTGACGTCGTCGCGCTGCGGGCGGAGGAGGAGGCGCTGGGCCACCTCGACCCCGAACGCGTCGTCGCCGAGGAAAATGTTTCCGATGCCGGCAATCAGTACGCGCGTCGGATTCACGCGGGCCTCCGCTCGTTCTCGACGACTTCCACTTCTTCGGGACTGAAGAAAAAACGGTGGCCGGGCTTGCCCTGCAAGCCCAGGTCGTTGCCCGGATCGTCATCCACCGTGACGGCCAGGTGGATGCGGTTTTCATAATCCTGTTCGATGGCGGCGATGGTGGCGGTCTTGCCGCGCAGAGCGATGTCGAAGATGTCCGCCCCGCCGCGGGGGCGGAGGCGTACGCGGTCGCCGGGCTTGAGCTCGATGCCGGCGGCGAGGACCTTCTCCAGTTTTTTTCGCTCTTCGAGCGGGTCCCAGTCATCCATGGCGCATGACTCCGTGAAGGTTGCTCAACTGCTCGCGGGCGAGCGACTCGGTGCGGGCGAACATTTCCGCCGCCCGGTGGTCGGCCGCGACGGCCTGCCGTTTTTCCTCATCCGTCAGCGTGAGGATCCGGAGCGTGAGGATTTCGTCGATCTCGGTGCCGTCGAACAGGTCGCCGGGACTTTCCGGGGCGATCCGCGGGTAATCTTCGAGAATGATCGGGGAGGAGAGCATCGCGTCTGTTTCGTCCGGCTCGCCCACGAGCACGGGCCAGCAGCCAATGTTTTGGCACTCGGCAACGACTTCGCGGAGGCCATCCGGCGGATCCGTAAGCGAGATGAAATCGCCCTGCCGCACGCTGAGCATCGCGTGGGTCGAGGCGAACGAGCGCATCAGCGCGGCATCGCGGTCGATCGGGGCACGAGCATCGATCGGCGTCTGGTTCAGGATGCGGACGGTGACGAGGAAGGTGTCTCCCGCCTTGCGCACCGCAGAGAGCTCGACCGAGCCGCTGATTGACTGCTGCTCGCGGATCACCCGCCCGACCGGGCGGCCGTCGGCTTCGCTCAAGGACTGCACCTCGATGCCGCCGGCAAAAGAGAAGACAGTGCATCTTGGATGTGAAAGATCCGCGAGCGCAACTTCTCCAAGCTCGACTTCGCGTTCCACCGCTTCCTGCCAGCTCGGATACGAACGCCCCGCCGCTTCCATCACTGCCACGGGACGGAACTCATTGTCGCCAGTCGCCTGTTCGACCTTGCGATCCAGGAGGTGAAGGAACCGCACTTTGATTTGAAGTGTCGGCTCATTCCCTGCTACGACGCATTGCGTCTGAATCGTCCACGGATCGGTCCCCGATTGTTGATCGCTGAAGGCGCGCGGGTAGATTCCGCCGAAGGTCCAGCGCTGGCGGTTTTTTACGGACGACGGCCGGTAAGGGTACAGAATGTATCCCTCGTAGAGCACGGCCCGGACGATGTTGTCCACCATCGCCTGATTCATGGGGCGACTGGCTCCTCGGTTTCATTCAGAAGCGATTCCAGCACCTGCTCCCAAGCCGGAAGGCCGCGCTGGGTTTTGTAGCGGGCCAGTCGGTCATACACGTCCTTGCGCAAACAGAGCCACGC
>JAQGHH010000374.1 GCA_028288945.1 Phycisphaerales bacterium | reverse complement strand
CGATTACGTGCAGTTCCACGACGACGATGCGGTGCCCGATGAATTCTCCGCCGTCGAACGAGAAAAGAAGGCGAAGGAGGTCAAGAAACTGCTGGACGACCACGGCCTCAAGGCTGAGATCTTCGCCCCGCGGCACTGGGAGCATGCCCACGGCGTTGACGGCCCCGTCACCAGCAACAGCGCCGCCGACCGCAAATGGGCCATCGAACGCGGCAAGCGCGCGATCGACGTCGGGCGCGTTCTCGGGACTGATCGTTTCGTCTGGTGGCCGGCCCGCGAGGGCACCTACGTGCGCGAAAGCAAGGACGCGGTCACGAGCTTCGAGCGGATGCTGGAATTCGTGGACACCATGCTCGAATAAGACAAGAACATCCGCATCCTCGGCGAGATGAAGCCCAATGAGCCGATGGACTTGATGTACCTGCCGACGACGGGGCATTTTTTGGCGCTGGCCTACAAGAGCCGCGATCCCAAACGCGTCGGCGTGTTGATCGAATCGGCCCACGCGATCTTGGCCGGGCTCGATCCGAGCGATGAATTCGCATACGCGCTGTTCCACAACAAGCTCTGGGGCGTTCACCTCAATGACCAGAACGGGTTGAAATACGACCAGGACAAGACGTTCGGCGCGGTAGACCTGCGGCGGGCGTTCAACCAGGTCGATGTCCTCGTCCGCCACGGCTACGGCAAGGACGGCTCGGTCGTCGGCCTCGACGTCAAGGCGATGCGCACGCAGCCGGCCGAGAAGGCGTTCCTCCACCTCAAGCATTCGAAGGAAATTTTCCTCGACCTCGTGGACCTCGCCCATTCCATCGACCGCACCGCGTGGAAGGGATACGTCGAAGAGCGCGACTACGAGGGGCTGGAGCGGTTCATCGTGAAGAATTTGATGGGCAAGTAGACGCGAGGTGAAAAGAGCCGAAATGGCCCTCGAGCCGGAACCTGGTTTAGCGATTTCGTCAATGGCCGACGCGAAGGGTGAGTACGGTTAGCACGAACAGGAACACGATCAGTTGAGACGGGCCCCTCCTCCTGACAAAGAGGTGGTGTCACAGCACGATGCCGGGCGGGAATTTACCTTTGCATCTTCCGATATAGCTCTGCCAGCGGTCCGTGAAAGCCGTCTGATGCCCATCACGCCAGCCGCCATCACCGCCCCCGGCTACCGGCAGCTCATTCCGCTGCCGTTCCCCGGCAGCTCGCTCGCCTGGTCGCGACGTGATCCGATCGGCTTCCTCTCCGATGCCGCGAAGCGGTTTGGGCCCGTATTTCGCCATCGGCTGGGGCCCTGGGTGTTTCATCTCGTCAGTCAGCCGGAGCACGTCAAGCACGTGCTTCAGGACAACTACCGCAACTATCCGCGAAGCTGGCTCTACCGCTTCACCAAACTGGTGGGCGGCGACGGCCTGGTTTCCACCGAAGGCGACGTCTGGCGCCGCCAACGGCGGATGGTTCAGCCGGCGTTTCACCCGTCCCGCGTCGGGCCGCTCGCCTCACTCATGACGCAGGCGGCGGGGGACATGCTCGATCGGTGGGAAGACCACGCGAAATCGGGAAAGCCGCTGGACGTGGCAACCGAGATGTCCGGCCTCACGCTCCGCATCGTCGGCAGGACGCTCCTGGGCGTGGAGCTTGATGGCGAGGCGAAGGATATCGCCGGCGGCGCGGCGGCGATGGGGCCGGCGGTCGTCGAGGCGCTCAAGTACCTCGATCATCGCTTCAACCATTTGCTCGCGCCGCCGGCCTGGGTGCCGACGCCGCGGAACTTTCGGTTCAAGCGGGCGATGCGCACGCTCGACGGCGTGGTTTACGGGATCATCGCCCTCCGCCGGCGCAGCGGCGAAGACACCGGCGATCTGCTCTCGATGCTCCTGGCCATCCGCGACGAGCAGACCGGCGAAGCGATGACCGACAAGGAGCTACGCGACCAGGTGATGACCTTCATCGGCGCGGGCCATGAGACGACCGCCGTCGCACTGGCGTGGGCGATTTATCTTCTCTCGCAACACCCGGCGATCGAAGTGCGGCTGCGCGAGGAAGTCGAGCAAGCGCTGTGCGGCCGCACGCCGGGGATCGCCGACGTTCCGAACTTGCCGTTCGCGCGGATGATTTTTGAGGAGACGTTGCGGATGTATCCGCCGGTGTTTGCGGTCGCGAGGGATGTGGTTACGGACGACGTGATCGCGGGCTGCCGGATTCCCGCCGGGTCGACCTTGATTCTCAGTCCGTACGTCACGCATCATTTGCCGGATGTTTGGGAGGAGCCTGCCCGCTTCGACCCCGATCGCTTTTCGCCGGAAAAGTCCGCCGGCCGTCCGCGCTTCGCCTGGTTTCCCTTCCTCGGCGGGCCGCACCACTGCGTCGGCAACGAGTTCGCGACGATGGAAGCCACACTCATCCTCGCGATGATCGCCCAGCGTCACCGGCTGCGCCTCGTCCCCGACTCGCGCGTGGAAATCGGGCCGATGGTTTCACTGCGCCCGCGCTATGGAGTGCCGGTGACGGTCGAGCGACTGCAGCCCGTCGCGGTCGTATGAACGCCGCCCGCCGGCAATGACGCTGACGTCTCCGGGTCCGCTCCTCTGGCCGGGAATTCCCAAATCGCTAAGCTCTTGCAAAGCAATGAGCGCCGGTCCGCCCTCCGGAGGAATCATGCAGGATATTTTGAGCCGGATCGGCGAACTGAAAATCATCCCCGTCATTTCCCTCGATGACGCGGCCGACGCCGGGCCGCTCGGCGAAGCACTCGTCGCCGGCGGGCTTCCGATCATCGAAATCACCTTTCGCACGCAAGCCGCGGGGCAGGCCATCCGTTCGTTGGCGAAGCAGAATCATTTGCTCGTCGGCGCGGGCACGGTTCTCAACGTGGACACCGCGAAGAAGGCGGTGGACGCCGGGGCGAAGTTCATCGTCTCGCCGGGGTTCAATCCGAAAGTCGTGAGCTGGTGTGTCGGCGCGGGCGTACCGATCACGCCCGGCACCGCGACGCCGACCGACATCGAGATGGCCCTCGACCACGGGCTGAGCGTGGTGAAATTCTTTCCCGCGGAAGCCATCGGCGGCGTCAAGACGCTCAAGGCCGTCGCCGCGCCCTATGGCATGATGCGCTTCATCCCCACGGGCGGCATCGGCTTGGAAAATCTCGGGGAATATCTCAAATTCCCAAAAGTCCTCGCCTGCGGCGGGAGCTGGATGGCGGGGAAGGAATTGATCGCAGAGCGGCGATTCGACGAAATCCGCGAGCTGACAAGACAGGCGGTTGAATTGGCCAGTCAAGTGCGGCCGACAAGATGAAATCAACGCGGAACGAACGCAAGATTGAAAGTTTCCAAGCGAACGGCATCGCTCATTGCCACGAAGGCGCGAAGCGGACGAAGAAGACCGAAGAAATGCGACCACAGATTTCCACAGATTAATGGCGGCAATGTGAGCCCGGTTCTTAATCTGTGAAAATCTGTGTAATCTGTGGTCGTCTTGGTTTGAGTTCGAATTCTCCCGATTTGTCGCTTCGTGGCAAAATCGAATACCGAAGCTCGTTTAGAAAGGCAGAAAAGCAACGTGCTCAAGATTCGGGAATCCAAAGAGTGCAAATATGACCTCGTCGCACTGGGCGAGAGCATGATCCGGCTGTCGCCGCCGCAGCACGGGCGGATTGAGTTTGCGCCGCTGCTGGAAGTGTGGGTGGGGGGCGGCGAATACAACGTCGCCTACGCACTGTCGCGCTTGGGTCTGCGGACCGCATGGGTCGGGGGACTTAACTCTTCGCCGATGGGTGCGGTCATCCGAAACCACGCTCGGGCGGTTGGCATGGACGTGTCGTACGTCGTCGAGCGCAAGTACGACGGCGTCGGGAAGAAGGACCGCATCGGCCTGAACTTCACCGAAGTCGGCATGGCCAAACGCGGCTCGGTCACGCTCTACGACCGCGGCCACACCGCCACCGCCGGGATGAAACCGGGGGACGTAAACTGGAAAAAACTCTTCAAGGAAGACGGCGTCCGCTGGCTGCATACCGGCGG
>JAQGHH010000368.1 GCA_028288945.1 Phycisphaerales bacterium | reverse complement strand
AAGTTCTCGGCTTCGACGGTCTGGTTGACGGTCGGCGCGATGCCGTTGAAAGGACCGGTCGTTACGGTTTGCACCGGCACGAGCTTGAACCAGTCAAGGTTGCCCACCGCGGGGATGGAGGCGTTGTGATCCAGACTGATGCGCAGGACATGGATTCCCGATCCGAGCAGGAACTGTGCGCTTGAAATGGTTTGGTAAGTCTGCCAGCCGCCGGTGTTGGGAACGGCCATCGCGCCGGTGCAGTTCACGCCGTCTACGTTGGCGTGGACGATGCCCCCGGCGGCCACGTTGGCCACCCGCGCCTGGAAGGTGTACGTCACCGTGGCGGGGACATTGATGGAGTATTGGAGCCACTCACCGGCGACGGCGTAACCGACGTCGAATCCATTGGACCCCCCGGCCTGCACGTCCACGGCTTCGCCGGAGCGGTAATTCGCGCCGCCCGCGCCCAGCTCTGCGCCGGTCGTGTCGTGATAGGCGATCCCTTCTCCGCCGTTATCGAAATTCTCAGCTTCAATGACTTGCCCGGCAGTCATCGGGACGCCGGTAAACGCCGTGGAAACCGCGGTGAGCAACCGCCGGTCCTCCAGTGTCTCCACCACGGCGCGACAAAGGATTTGATTGGCACTGCTACTGCCGTGCATGGTTGGCCGCATACCCATATATACCCCGTGTTTCGGGGCGCGGCCTCGCGCGGATGGAAATCCATTCGTTCAATGTGAATTTGGGAGAGAAAGTTCGAATTTCACGCAGTAGCAACAACCGGATGATCACGGCGAAGGCCATTGGCCCACCCACGTCGCGCTGGTCGCAATTCCGCTGATGCCGTCGTAGCCGGTGGTTACGATCAGTTTGTCGCCCGAGGCTTGCACGATGGTGCCTTCCAGCGGCATGGGGAGATTGGGGAGGAGGTACCAGCGGTCGGCGGCGGGATCGTATTCCAGCATGGTCGCGGTGGCCAGGAAATCGTCCACCTGTCCGCCGGCGACAAAGATCTTGCCGTTGAAAACGAATGCCGAGGACTCGGCGTGGGAGCGGGGAATCGGAAGGCTGGCGATGGGCGTCCAGGTATCGGTGGACGGGTCGTAGCGATGGCCGTCGGTCTGTTGGAGGTGCAGCGTGTCGTGACCGACTTCTCCGCCGAAGGTGTAGATCTGACCGTTGAGGACGACTGAACTGAAGTGGTCGCGCGGGTCAGGCAGATCGGCTGCCGAGTGCCAGGTGGCGGTGCCGGCCGCCACGGCGCTCAGGTCGAGCACGAGATGGATTCCGGAATCGGTGGCGCGGTCTTCCCCGATGGTGCCGCCCAGATAATGAAGCTTGCCGTTGACGAGTGCGGCCTCCCCTGCCGCCAGCGGCAGGGGAAGGGAGGGGAGCCGTTTCCAGGTATTGGAATGGGTGTCGTAACTGTAGACGTCTGTGGTGGCGGTCCCCGGATAAAGGCCGCGCAATCCGCCGACGAAATAGATGATCCCCGCCTGCTCGTCCACCGCGACGCCGCAGTGGGTTTCGGGGATCGGGATGTTGCCAAGGCTTGTCCAGACGCCGCTCACGGGGTCGTAGGATTGGACGGTTTCGGTCGCCCCGAACGGGTTGACGGCCGTGTAGCCGCCAAAGGTGTAGAGCTTCCCGTTGACCATCCGCCCGAAGCCCTCGAACTGGCGTGCCGGCGCGGGGGCGGCGGGCTTCCAGTTGAAGCTCGCCGGGCCGGCGGTCTCGATGAGCTGGAACCAGTCGTAGTTGCCGGCCGAGGGAATGCCCGCGGCGTTGTGATCGAGGGCGATGCGCATCACGTGCGTGCCGGCGGTGAGCGTCACGGCGTTGCTCAGCGCGGTATGCCAGCTCGTCCACGTCGGGGTCTTGGGAATGGCGATCGAGCCCGTGGAGAGTGCGCCGTCGAACGTGGCGTGGAAGCTCGCCCCCGCCGCGATGCACGCGACGCGGCCCGCAATAACGTACTTGCCGGTCTCGGGGACGCTGATGGTGTAGTTGAGCCACTCGCCGGCGGCGGAGTAGCCAATGTAGAAGCCGTTGGAGCTGTCGCCGCCGGATTGCAGGTCCACCGCCTCGGCGGCGCGGTAGGCCGCGCCGCCGAGGTTCTTGATAGTCGAGTCGTGATATGCCAGCCCTTCGCCGCCCTTGTCGAAGTCTTCGGCCTCGATAGTTTGGCCGATGGGAATGGGCGTGCCATGGAAGGGCGTCGACGAGGGTTTCACGCTGACAACCGGCACGAGCATGAACCAGTCGAAATTCCCGACCGCGGGCACGGACGCGTTGCGGTCGAGCGCGATCCGCATGACCTGCTGGCCCGCCGACAATGCGAACGTGGCGGAGGTGACGGTCTTGTAGACCTGCCAGTTACCGGTGTTGATTACGGTCATTGTGCCGGTGCGATTGACTCCGCCGACCTCGGCATGGAATTGCCCGCCCGACGCCGCGTTGGCGACGGAAGCCTGAAGCTTGAAATTGCCGGCCTGCGGGATGTTGACGGTGTAGCTGAGCCATTCGCCCGCGACGGCATATCCGATGTCATACCCGTTGGATCCGCCGGCCTGCACGTCCACCCCTACGCCGGCACGGTAGCTTGCGCCGCCGGTGCCGAGGTTTTTCGGGGTGGTATCGTGATAGGCAACGCCTTCGCCGCCGACGTCGAATTTTTCGGCTTCAATGGTCTGGCTCGGGATGAAGGGCGTGCCGGTGAATGGCGTGGAGGCCGCGACGCTGAGCAGACGCCGATCTTCCAGCAACTGCACCTGGGGCGTAGAAATATCGACGGCGCGGCGTATGGCCTTTTTCGCTCGGAACAAATGCGACATAGACCCGAACTCTACACCACACTCTTCGGACGTGATGAACTTGGATTGTGATTTAGGCATCTGCAGCTTGAGGGCCGGAGTGGCACAGGCGATACGATCGTTACTTCCAGAACGCGATGCCGGTGTTGACTCAGATGGGGCGCGGATCATGCAAGATTGGAAGTGTTCGGCGGAGCCGAAGCTATTTCTTAAGCGCTTCCTGGTAAATGCCCTTGATGCGCTCGGGGGTGATGTTCAACCCGCCGTTGGATTCTAGCGTGAGCGTGTAGAGCCAGCCGGGCTCGAAGCTGCGCCAGACGGCTTCGCCTTGGGCGACGCGCACGCCCATCGATTCGCGGTAGGAAGGGTCGTCCGCCAGCTTCCAGAAGTTGTTCCACAGGTCCTGCTCGAAGCGGCTCACGCTCGCGTCCGCGCCGCGGTAGACGTCGGGAACTTTCCCCGGCTCGTCGATGCGGAAGCCGTCGGCGGGGTTCTGCGTTTCGCCGTAGATTCGGGTGAACAGGGCGACGCTGCGGCCGCGGAGCGGGTCGGCGTCCTGCACGAACTTTCCGTCGAATTTGACCACCATCGCGTCGATGTGCGCCAGCTTGCCTTCGATGGTGAAATGCTTGCCGGGCAGGGGAGTTCCGTCCTTCGCGTACTCGACGAACAGGAGCGTCGTCCGCACGATCCCGGCCGATTCGTTCTGCTCCGTCACCATCACGTCCGCCACCCGCCGCTCGGCGCTCAAGCGCCCGACCACGACGCGCAGCTGCTCGGCGCGCTGGCGCTGGACGTCCAAATCCCGGCGGAGTTGTCCCTCGGTGGAATTCCGCGCGTGCAGCCAAAACGCACCGCCCCCCGCGGAAGCCGCGAGTAGGAACAGGATCATGCTTCTGCCGATGGTGCGCAGCATAGGATGGCTCAGGCGCAGTTCACGCCCTTGCATTATCGGCACTTTTACCAAGTCGGGTGAGCGATAAGGAATGCGGGATATCGGACGTGGGGTCCCTTACTTAAGAAGCCCGGCGTCTCGGCGTTCGATTCTCTTCTCGAATCGCACAGCTTACGCCACTTCCACCAACACCTTCGCCGCGGCGGCTGCGCCCAGGGTGACGGTCTCTTTCCCGCGCGGGCGGACGCGGACGGAATCGGCTTGCGGGTCGTTGGCGTCCACCGTGGCGACGATGCCGGGCGTGAGGCCGCAACGGTCGATGAATTGGAGGAATCCCGGGCTCTGGTCGCTCACGCGGGCGATGCGGATGGATTCGCCGCGCTCGCAGTCCGCGAGGCTTCGGCGGCTGGCCGGGGCGGGCCTGCCCTTGGCGGGGGGGATCGGGTCGCCGTGCGGGTCGACGCTAGGGCGGTCGAGCAGCGCGTCGATCCGCTCCAGCACCTTGTCGCTGATCGCATGCTCCAACTCCTCGGCCTCGGCGTGTACTTCGGACCAGTCGAGCCCGAGCACTTTCACCAGGAACAGCTCGACGAGCCGATGCCGGCGGAGCACGTGCAGCGCCAGTTGCTCCCCGCCCCGGGTCAGGCGTGCGCCGCCGCGAGGCTCGTAGCTGACCAGCCCAGAATCGGCCAGCGCCTTGACCATGGTCGTCGCGGTCCCCGGCACGACGCCCACCGCCTCGGCCAGCCTTCCCATCGGCACCAGCGTGTCGGGCGACCGCTGCTGTTCGAGGTAAATCCGCTTGAGATAGTCCTCCACCGTGCTGCTGGCCATGAGCATTTTCCTTTTTGAACGGCCGATTGACAATCGCTGCCCTATGCACTATTACTATTTTGAGTAGTCAAAGTCAATCGGCCCGCCGTGGACAATTATATGATCGAAGGCAGCCCCTCAGCCCCGCCCGCCCCCGGCACGCTCAACTACCAGGCGGCTCTCGCGGAGCCCGTGGCGGGCCGCAATTCGCTGGAAGAGGTTCACCGCACCATTCATATCCCGCAGACCGGCGGCTGGCTCGGCCGGCTGTTCGCTTTCGCCGGCCCCGCTTACCTCGTCGCCGTCGGGTACATGGACCCGGGGAACTGGGCCACCGACCTCGCCGCCGGCTCGCGGTTCGGTTACCAGCTCATCTGGGTTCTGCTGATGAGCAACATGATGGCGGTGCTGCTTCAGACGCTCTCGGCACGGCTGGGCGTGGTCACCGGCCGCGACCTGGCGCAAGCCTGCCGGGATAACTATGGCGGGCCGGTCCGGTGGGTCTTATTCGTGCTGTGCGAGATCGCGATCGCCGCGTGCGATCTGGCGGAAGTGCTGGGCACCGCGATCGGGATCACGCTGTTGTTCCCGCACGTGCCGCTGATTCTCGCGGTGCTGATCACCGGGCTGGACGTGCTGGTGCTCCTGGCGATGCAGCGGTGGGGCATGCGGAAGATGGAGGCGTTCGTCGTCGCGCTGATCGCCGTCATCGGCGCGTGCTTCGTGATAGAGGTGTTCCTGTCGCGGCCCGAGTGGGCGGGTGTGGCGGCGGGACTTATCCCGAGAAGGCTTTCCAGCGAAGGGGGCGAGAATTCCTCGCTCTACATCGCCATCGGCATCATCGGCGCGACCGTGATGCCGCACAATCTTTACCTCCACTCGTCGCTCGTGCAGAGCCGCCGCACGGCGAACACCGAGGCCGGCAAGCGGCAGGCCTGCCGCTTCAACCTGATCGATTCGGCCGTCGCGCTCAACCTCGCCTTCCTGGTCAACGCGGCAATCCTCATCGTCGCCGCGGCGGTCTTCGCGCGCAACGGGCAGCCGGTGGACGAGATCAAGGACGCCCACCGCCTGCTCCACGGCCTGCTCGGCACGCGCGTGGCGCCGATCGCTTTCGCGCTGGCCCTGATCTGCGCCGGGCAGAGCTCGACCATCACCGGCACGCTCGCCGGGCAGATCACGATGGAGGGGTTCCTCCACTTCCGCATGCGCCCGTGGCTGCGGCGGCTGATCACCCGGTCGCTGGCGATCATCCCCGCCGTCATTGTGATCTGGCTGACCCACGGCAGGGGCACCAACCGGCTGCTGGTGTTCAGCCAGGTCTTGCTGAGCCTTCAACTGCCGTTCGCGGTCGTTCCGCTGGTGAAGTTCACCTCCAGCCGCCGGCTGATGGGAAGCTTCGTGAACCCGGCATGGCTCAACGTGATGGCGTGGCTGGTGACGGCGCTGATCCTCGGGCTCAACGGCAAGCTGGTGTTCGACCAACTGGCCGCGGGCCACGAGGCGGCGGGGCGGTGGGGGTGGGTGGTGATCCTGGGGGCAGTGCCGTTCGTCGCGGGGCTGGCGGCGCTGCTGGTGTGGATGATGCTGCGGGCGGAGCGCGGCCCGACGCCGCGGATCACCGCGCCGACGGCGCGGGAAGTGGTGGAGGCGGCGGGCGCGCGCAAGCGGCATTTCCGGCGGATCGGCGTGGCGCTCGAAGCCAACATGAACGACGCCACCATGCTCGCCGAGGCCATCGAGCTGGCGTGCATCCACAAGGCCGAGCTGTTGCTGATGCACGTGGTGGAAGGGGCGGGCGGCCAATACCACGGCGCCGAGGCCGGCGACGCCGAGACGCGCCAGGACGACGAATACCTCCGCAATCTCGTCGAGCACCTCCGCGGCGACCTCGTAAAATACGGCGTCCCCGCCGTCAACGCGGCCCTGGGTTTCGGCGACGTCAAGGCGGAGCTGATCCGAATGGCCCGTGAAGAAGAGATCGATCTCCTGGTGGCCGGCGGCCACGGCCACCGCCGCTGGGCCGACCTGCTCCGCGGTGAAACCATCAACGGCGTGAGACACGGCGTGGATATCCCCGTTCTGGCCGTGCGCGGGACGGTGGCGAAGAAGGATGGGAAGACACCTCGATAGCGCGGTGGTCGTCATCCGCTTTCGGCGATACGCTGGCGGGTATGGCGGATCAACTTCCGTTCGACGCGTTGGGCCTGGCGATTCGCAGAATCCTTCTCGAGGACTGGGACCCTCACAATGCGGCTCGGGTGCCCGAGGCGTCCGGGGCGTATGACGCATTCGTCGCGCCGCTGGCGGCGATGATCCGGGCAGGGGCGGGGGAGGAAGCAATCATCGACTGGCTGCATGAGCGGGAGCGGGAGACGATGTGCTTTCCGTCACTGGGCACGCAACGGCTTGTGCGCGTGGCCCGGAAACTGGTGGCGCTCGGTGGGTGAGCTGAGATGCTGTTAGGGGCTGGTCAACACAGAATTAAGTTAATTTGAAGCTCGCGGTAAGGTTTCCCCCAATTATCATTCATATTTAATTAACTATCCTTGCCGCCGAACGGGGCTGAATCAGCCGCGGGGACGGTATGGAAATCACATTGCCGGCTCGGCTATGCGAGCCAGGGGTAGAATTCTCGCATCCAAAGACCAAAGAAGCGCCGGCGACGGCCGCGTTTGTGTCGGCGGTCTGCATTCCGCTGTTCGCGGCACTGGCGGTGGCCAAGGCCTTCGCCTACGGCCAGTGGATGTGGGCGAGCCTGCGGTTTCCGGTGAAGTGGGCGATCGTTTCATTTCATGACCTGCTGGTTGTCATCGTTTGGGCGGCGGTGGGATTTGCGCTGATCTACCCGATCCGCAAACGGCCGCGGTTAGCGAAGACGATCCGCCGGGCATATCTCGTGGGTTCGATCGGTCTGGTGCTCTACGGCATCGCCAACATTTGGGTTTACTCGGCGCTGCGGATGCCGCTGACGTACTCGCTGCTCATGATGGCGGGGGATACCGCGGACATGCGGTCGTCCGTCACGCATTATGTGACATTTCCCGCGATCGCCGCAGTGTTGTGCGGGCCGCTGGCTTACCTGGGAGCCGTTTCTCTCCTGTTGCGCCGGGCGTGGCTGGGGCGGCGTTGGGTGCAGGGCGTGCTCTTGCTGGTGCTTTGCGTCTACGGGCCCGTGGGCGCGTACGGTTATAGCCACTGGTATGCCGGCGGGCCGGAGGACGGCCTGGCGCAAAGCCCGCACTGGGCGCTGCTGCGGTCATGCGTAGAGCGCTGGCGCGGCGAAGGGGCTTCGGCGCTGCGGGATGTCGGGCCGCGGACGTACCGGGACGAATTTAAGACGGCCGCGGGCCGCCCGGCCGGCAGATCGGTCGCGCCGCGGAATTCGCCCATCAAGAACGTGATCGTTGTGGTGCTGGAATCGACGAGCACGCAATTCCTCAGTGTGTACGGCAGCAAATATCCCACGACCCCCAGCCTCGTCGCGGAGGAAGAGAACAGCCTCATTTTCCACAACTACTATTCGAACGCCGGCTACACCACGCACGCGATGATGCCGCTCGTGCTGTCGCTCTATCCGGGGACGGGATGGAAGGTTTATCCCGTCACCAGTCCGCACCTCTCGGGGACTTCCGTGGCGGAGGTTTTTCGCAATCGTGGCAGCCGCACCGCGTTCATGACGCCCGCCTACCTTGAATTCAACAACATGCGCCGGTTCTTCGACAACCGCGGGTTCGACGTCGTCGCCGGCGGCGAAGATTTTGAAAAGCTCGGCATGGGCGTCCAGGTTACTTCCTGGGGTTTGGACGACCCGCCCATGTTCCGCAGGATGATCGACTGGATCGACCAGGAGCCCGGCCGGCCGTTTTATCTGCTCGCCTGGACGCAACAGACCCACCACCCTTACACGCCGGCCACGTACCAGCACGCCACCCAATTCGCCAACGACCAGCCGGGCGAACGGGGGCAGATGCTGAACAACTATCTCAACGCGATCCACGTCGCAGACGAGCAGTTGGGGCGTCTGTTTGCCGCGTTACGGAAACGGAATCTTGCGGATGAAACGCTGGTCATCATCACGGGAGACCACGGCGAAGCGTTCGGCTTCCCCCACCCCTGGATGTTCCACGGTACCGCGCTGTATCAGGAAAGCGTGAACGTGCCGTGCATCTTTTGGAACCCGAAACTTTTTGGCAAAGGTTCCCATCGCAGCGAAACGGTGGGCGCGCATGTCGATTTGAATCCGACGATCCTGGACCTTCTCGGCCAGCCGCTGCCCGTGAACTGGCAGGGAACGAGCCTGTTCGACCCCGATCGGCCCCAGCGTTGCTTTTTCTCATGTAATACCGGCAACCTCCTCGACGGCCTGCGCGAAGAGAACTGGAAATTCATCTACAACGTGACGCTGGCTCGCGAAGAGTTGTACGACCTGGCGTCCGACCCGACCGAGCAGAAAAACCTCGCCTCCCAACAGCCCGCGCGGAGCAAGATCTATCGCGAGCGACTTGCCGCCTGGGCACATTTCGAGAGGGAGCACCTGGGGGGGTTGAGCGGGGGGGAGAAGTAGGTACGTAGTGGGCAGTAAGCAGAAGAGGAAGAGCAATGCAAAGTGCAAAATTCAAAATGCAAAAGTCAAAATGAGGAGCGGTCGGAGGGGACACTCACCGGGTCATTTGGCCGCGTTTTCATTTTGACTTTTGCATTTTGCACTTTGCATTCAATTTTCCTCTGCACCCTCTATACCTACTTCCTCACTCAGCACTCAGCACTCAGCACCCAGCACTTCTTCAAACGTGGCGCAGCTTATTGAGCCCGTTGAGCGCCGCGACTTTGTACGCCTCGGCGAGCGTGGGGAAGTTGAAGACGTTGTTGATGAAGTATTCGACGGTTCCGTTGAGGGCCATGACGGCCTGCCCGATGTGGATGAGTTCCGTGGCGCCGGTGCCGATGGCGTGGACGCCCATGATCTGGCCGGTTTGCTGGTGGATGAGGAGCTTGAGCATTCCGGTTTCGTCGCCGAGGAGCTGGCCGCGGGCGAGCTCTTTGTATTGGGCGACGCCGGCCTCGTAGGGGATGCCCGCTTCGGTGAGCTGGGCTTCGGTCTTGCCGACCATCGAGATTTCGGGGATCGCGTAGATGCCGAAGGGAAAGAGCTCGGGCATCGAAGTGGTCGGAACGCCGAACGCATGGCAGACGGCCAGGCGGCCCTGCTCCATCGCCGTTGACGCGAGCGCGGGGAAGCCGATCACGTCGCCGACGGCGTAAATATGCGGCTGCTCGGTCTGGTAATGTTCGTTCACCTTGAGCCGCTGACGGTCGTCGGAATGCAGCCCGGCTTTATCAAGCTTCAGCGCGCCAGTCGTGCCTTGTCGGCCGACGGCGTAGAGCAGGGTCTGCGCGCGGAGGAGCTTTCCCGATTCGAGCGTCGCCTGCACGAGCGGCGCGTGGGGCGTATCCGAGTGGCCGTGGTCGTGGGGGTCGCCGTGGCCGTTGGGCGCGCCGTTGCCGGCGGCGGGCGGCGGGTCGCCCGTCACGCTGGCCGTTAATGCGCCAAGCCCGTTGGTGGGGCTCGTCGGGTCCGCAGTCGCCGTCGCGGCGGTGAGCGTCTGCACGACCGCTGGCAGCACGCGCGATGCGGCGGGGCTGAGCCGTTCGATCTTGGCGACTTTCTCGCCGAGGCGCAATGTGATGCTCATTCGCCGCATGTGGTACTGGAAGGCTTCGGAGATTTCGCTGTCGAGGAACCCGAGCACTTCTCGCCGGCCTTCGACCAGCGTGACCTTCACACCCAGGGCCGCGAGCATGCAGGCGTACTCGACGCCGATGACGCCGCCGCCCACGACGATCATGGTCTTGGGGAGATGATCGAGCTTGAGCAATCCGTCGGAAGTAAACACCGTTTTCTCGTCGAAGGGGACGGCGGCGGGACGCGCCGGCCTCGTGCCGGTGGCGATGATGATGACGCCGGCGCTCAGGGCTTCGAAGGTGTCGGGGCGGTCTACGTAGATGACGTTGTCGTCGTCGAAGCGGGCGGCGCCCCAAATCAGCTCGACGCCGTTGCGGTCGAAGTGGTCGCGGATGAGCGCCAACTCGTGATGAATGACCTGCTGCGAGACGTAGATCAGGTCGGCGATGGTGATGTTGCGTTTGACGCGTGAGAACTCGCCGAAGAGCCCGCGCTTGCCGAGGCCAGTGAGATGAAGGACGGCTTCGCGCAGGGCCTTGGAGGGGATGGTGCCGGTGTTGATGGTCGCCCCGCCAAGGACGTTTTCCTTTTCGATGATGCAGACGGATTTCCCGAGCTTGGCCGCCTGAATCGCGGCCTTCTGGCCGGCGGGGCCGGTGCCAATGACGGCACAATCGAAATGGCGCATGGGTTGAACTTCCTGCTCGTCGGTGAGCGCGCGGGCGGCTCAGGAATCAATGTAACCGAAAATGCCGGCCACCGCGACGAGGCCGGCTACACCGAGGAATGCCAGCCCGACAAACCTTAGTGCACGAGGAAAATAGCATCGGTAAATTTAGAATTGACAAGCAAACAGCCGACTCTTAAAACTTGTTCCTATGAGATTGAGATTCAATCTCAATTAAAAAAGGAGTGTTGCTGTGGCGCAAAGGCGGTTTGTGGGTGCGTTGGTGGCAGGAATAGGGTTGGCGATCGTAATAGCCGGCCCCTCCAGCGTCATGGCTGCGGATCCGGGCAGCCTGGTTAGCGATGCTGATTCCAAAGATTTCCGGTATGGGCCGCTCGGATTGTTCGATAGCCGAAGCGTGTACGGCAAAGGGGTATTCCCCGAGCCGTTCCTCGTGAACGATTCGGATCTCGAGGTGAACGAGCTTCGCCTCGACTGGTTTCACCAGGAATCAAAAGGGCACGTCAACGACTCGGCGAAAGCGGAATTCGAGAAGTCTTTTGGCCTGATGACGCTCGATTTTGAAGTGCCTTACGAGCGCGACACGTTTAGCACATTTAACCCCGCGAGCGGCCGGACGGACGTGAGCCGGGCGGAGGGAGTGGGCAACATCGCGATCGGAGCACGGCATCCTGTTTTCCAATTCGTCTCCGACGGCGAGACGATCGACAACACCTTCGGCGTCGCTCTGGAACTCGCGTTCCCGGTCAATTCGGCCGTGAGCAAGCACACCGAGATCGTCCCCAAGATTTTCAACGACCTGCGCATCGGCGAGCATTTCACATTGCAGACCGTGGTCGGGTATTCGTTCCTGCTAGGCTCGAAACCGGAAGGCGGTGCGCAAGCGCTCGAGTACGGCGTCGTCTTCGGTTACGCAATCCCGCACCAGGAATTGCCACTGCCAGATGTCGAGACGCTGATCCCGGTGTTTGAACTCAGGGGGGACACGCTGCTGAATCAGGGCAATGCCGGGCACAACAGTTTGGTCGGGAATCTGGCATTTCGCGTGAATTTGAAAGCCATCGGAGCGGTGCAGCCGCGGCTGGGTGTCGGATATGTTTTTCCGATCGACCAAGGCGCACGGGATGATTTGCGGTGGGGGATTATCACGAGCCTGGTGTTTGATTTTTGAGATCACAACTCCCTCGCCCCGAGTACGGCGAGAGGGAGCTGGAAAATTCGCGCGGAGCTTACTTCGGCTTCGGGAGAAGGGGTTTGATGATGAGCATCAACCGCCGGGAATTCGTCATTCTTAGCTGCGCTGCGGCGGCCGGGTGCACCGGGTCTTCCGTGGATAATTCTCCGGTGACGCTCAAGCCGGTGACGATGGACGCCGGGCCGGCGGGCGACTATGCCGCGGATGGCGTGTACGACCGCTTCCGTGACCGGGGGTTCTTTATTGTTCGCAAGGGCCCGAGCTTGATCGCCTTATCGGCGATTTGCACGCACCGCAGGTGCAAGCTGAGTGCGGAGCCGGATCGGTCCTTCTACT
>JAQGHH010000365.1 GCA_028288945.1 Phycisphaerales bacterium | reverse complement strand
GGCGGCGCGGGCGTGAAACAGATGTGCGCGTTCGTCGACCCGCGCGTGGACTTGGCCAAGCCTTTCTCCCTCTCCCTCGTACTCGGGGGAGAGGGCAGGGGTGAGGGGCCTAATGTAGAACGGCGCTGATAAGCACGTTTGTAGGGTCCGCACCGCGGACCGTTCGGATGCCACTTGCGCAACGGCGGTCCAGGGTGCGGACCCTACCAAATGCGGCCGATCTTGTACGGCGGACGCAACCCTACGTTCCGCCCCTCACCCTAACGCTCTCCCCCGAGTACGAGGGAGAGGGGACCGGAAAGGCCAATCGTGCAATAGTGTTAGCCCTCCGGGGCTGCGGGCGGGCGGAATGTCGGTCATCAAGTTTCCATCCAGATCAGTACCGACATCCGAGCGCGAACTCGACGCGTTCAGCCCGGCGGGCGACATGTTGCGGGCGCTTCGGAGGGGGCAAGTTTCGGCGGCGGAATTGCTCGCCATGCACCTGCGGCGGATCGAGCGTTATGACCAGACGCTCAATTCGATCGTGGTGAAAGACTTTGAGCGCGCCATCCGCGATGCCGCACTGGCGGACGCGAAACGGGCGCGCGGAGAAGAGCAGCCGCTGCTGGGGCTGCCGGTAACGGTGAAGGAATCGGTGGACGTGGAAGGTCTGCCGAGTACCGCGGGTGTGACCGAGCGGCGTGGGCATCGCGCCGCGATGGACGCGCGAACGGTCGCACGGCTTCGGGATGCTGGGGCGGTCGTTGTCGGAAAGACCAACGTCTGCGCCTATCTCGCCGACTTTCAGTCCGACAATCCCGTCTACGGCCGGACGAACAGCCCGTGGAACCTCGCCCTCACGCCGGGCGGAAGCTCGGGAGGCTCGGCAACCCTGGCGGCGGGCCTGATCCCGCTCGACTTGGGCAGCGACCTGGGCGGATCGATCCGGATTCCCGCGGCTTTTTGCGGGCTGTGGGGACACAAGCCCAGTGAAAGCCTTGTTCCCAACAGCGGGCATTTCCCCGGGTTTGAATTGCCCAACGCCGCGGCGGCCCTGGCCGTGCAAGGGCCGCACGCACGCAGCGCGTTTGATCTGGAATTGGCGCTCGACGTGATCGGCGGGCCGGACGTGGGAATGGATAGCGGCTGGCGGCTGGAGATTCCCCCCGCGCGGCGCGAGCGGCTGGCGGATTTCCGCGTGGCGATGCTGCCTCAACAGGATTGGCTGCCGGTGGACCCGGAGATCGGCGGGGCGCTCGATCAGCTTGCGGCAAGGTTGCGAGAGATGGGCGCGACGGTCAGCGTGGTTCAGCCGCCGGGGTTGGGCAGCTTGCGCGATTACTACCGGCTGTTTCGCTCGATGATGGCGGTGATCGTCTCGATCCGCTGGTCGCCGGAACTGCGGGAGCGCGTCGTGGCGGAAAAGCTGGCCCGCGGCGAGGAGTTTCATGCCGCGGACGCGCAGGGCATCAAGGCGAGCGCATCGGATTATCTGGTTTGGCACGGGCAGCGCGAACGTTATCGCGCGGCATACCGGGCGTTTTTCCGCAACTGGGACGTGCTGTTGACTCCCATGTCAATCGTCCCCGCGTTCGCGCATACGTCGGTGCCCAACGGCGATCGGCGCTTCACGATCGGGGCGAGGCAAGTGGAGTTCGAGTATCTGAGCTTCTATCCGGGCATGGCGACGCTCTGCGGGCAGCCGGCCACCGCGTTTCCGGCCGGGTTGACGCGCGCGGGACTGCCGATCGGCCTGCAGGCGATCGGCCCGTTCCTGGAAGACCGCACGCCGTTGCGGTTCGCGCAGCTCGTCGAGAGGGAATTTGGCGGCTTCCGCCCGCCGCCCGGGTATGACGGAAAATTGGCGTGAGCGTGGCCGAAAGAATCCTCAAGAACTGAAAGCATCCAAACCTCATGTCACCCGCCCCCACCGACTCGCTGGATATTCAAACGCTCCTGTCCCGTTACCGTTCGGGCGCATGGACGCCGCAGGCAGTGCTGGACGAGGTGCTGCGCCGGATCGAGGCGCACGCCGACCCGGCCGTGTGGATCGATCGGCTCACTCGCGACGAAATCATGTCGCAACTGAAGGAGTCCCAGAGCCGCAAAGACGCCGGCGTCGCGCAGCCCCTCATGGGGGTGCCGTTCGCGGTGAAGGACAACATCGACGTGGGCGGGCGAGTTACCACTGCGGCGTGCCCTGATTTTGCCTACCGTGCGGCGCGCTCGGCGACAGTCGTCGAAAAGCTTTGTGCGGCCGGCGCGATCGTCGTCGGTAAGACCAACCTCGATCAGTTCGCGACCGGGCTCGTCGGCACGCGGTCGCCTTACGGCGTTCCGCGCAACCCGTTCAACCCACGCTACGTACCGGGCGGATCGAGTTCCGGATCGGGCGTGGCGGTATCGGCCGGGCTCGTGAGCTTTACCCTGGGCACGGACACCGCCGGTTCGGGCCGGGTACCCGCCGCCTTCAACAACATCGTCGGCCTTAAGCCGACGCGCGGGCTGCTCAGCGCCGCGGGACTCGTGCCGGCGTGCCAGTCGCTCGACTGCGTCTCGGTCTTTTCGCTGAGCTGCGCCGATGCGGAGGCCGTATTCCGCGTCGCAGTCGGGTATGACCCGCAGGACCCTTATTCGAGGGACGCGGCCGAATTGGGCGCGGTGCCGCTCGCGTTCCCTTCAAACCTGCGCTTCGGCGTGCCCTCCGACGAGCAGCTTCGATTTTATGGCAACTCCGCCGCCGAGGCGCTCTACCGAAAGGCGATCGAGCGGATGCAGAGGCTCGGCGCGACGCCCGTGATCATTGACTTCGAGCCCTTTACCGAAGCATCGCAACTACTCTACGAAGGGCCCTGGCTCGCCGAGCGCCTGGCGGGGATGAAGGAATTCATGGCGCACCGGTTCGATAGTTTCCTGCCCATCACGCGGACGATCATCAACGGAGGTCGGCGGTTTGATGCCGTCTCGGCGTTCGACGCGATGCACGCGCTCCAGGCGCTAAGCCGGCAGGTGCGGCTCGAATGGGAGAAGATGGATCTCATGCTGCTCCCAACCACGGGCAGCATCTACACACTGGCCGAGGTCGAGGCCGACCCTGTCCGCCTCAATGCCACGCTGGGTTACTACACAAATTTCGTGAATTTATTGGACCTTTGCGCAGTCGCCGTGCCCAGCGGTATGCAACCCAACGGCCTGCCGGCGGGCGTGAGCATGATCGCCCCTCCGGGCCGCGAGGCGGCGTTGCTGGCGCTGGCCGACCGGTTCCATCACGACACCGGCCTGCCGATGGGTGCGACGGGCTGCCCGCTGCCGCCACACGAAGCAACCCCTGCGGGTCCCGCGCCCGAAGGGATGGTGCGGCTGGCGGTGGTCGGCGCGCATCTTTCGGGCGAGCCGCTGAATCACCAACTCACCAGCCGTAGCGGCCGGCTGGTACGGGCGTGCAAGACGTTCGCGTGTTATCGGCTTTACGCGTTGCCGGGAACCATGCCGCCCAAACCGGGAATGGTCCGTGCCGAAAACGGCTGCGGGACGGCGATCGAAGTGGAGGTGTGGGAGCTGGCCGCCGACGCCTTCGGCGATTTCGTCGCCGCCATCCCCCCGCCCCTGAGCATCGGCACCCTCCGGCTTGAAGATGGCGAATCGGTCAAAGGCTTCCTCTGCGAAGGCTACGCCGTTGCCGGCGCGCGGGACATCTCTTCGTACGGAGGGTGGAGGAAGTTTCAGCAAATGAGGTAGCGGCGACTCAAAAAGTTCAAGGGTTTCAGGGTTTAAGAGTTCAAAGGTTCAAAGGTCATGAGGCATCATTTGCCGTCCTAACCTTTGAACCCTTGAACTCTTAAACCCTTGAACCCTGAAACCCTTCTGCTTGGCCCACTCTTTGCTAAGTCTCTTCACAGGCTTGGTTTTAGCCTAAGGGGACGATGCGCGGGGGTTGGGCTGCCGCGCTTCTGGGCGCGTCGGGAGGCGAATGGGCAGAAGTGTTGAACAATCGGGCGAAACGCCCGCGCCGGGTCATCGACTCTCCACGGGTCGGGCGTCGGCGGTGGCCGGGCTGTTCGTGGGAGGGGTCTGCCTGTCATTCGCCCTGTTCGCCTACGTCCGTGGGTGGGAACGCAAGGGCATTGCCGATGATCTGACCTACCGGTCTCAGGAGCGCGCGGAGATCGTCCGCAACAAGGTGCTGCGGTCAATGGAAGTGCTGCACGGCGTGGCATCGCTGGCCGGGACCAAGGACATCATCACACGCCAGGACTTTCGCACGTTCGTCGAGGACGCCTTGAAGCGGCAGCCGGAACTCCGGGGGCTCGCGTGGACGCCCCGCGTGCCGCACGCGCTGCGCGAGCAGTATGAACGGGCGGCGCGGAATGAAGGCTGGCGCGATTTTGAATTCACAACGCGCGATGCGGCGGGCCACTTCTGCCGTGCCCCCGACGCCCCCGAATACTTTCCCGTTTACTACATCGAGCCCGTCGCGCGCAATCTCCCCGCCGCCGGCTTCGAGCTGGGTTCCAGCCCGCCGCGTGAACAGGCCCTGCGCAAGGCGAGGGAAACGGGCCTCGCAACCGCGACCGCGGCCGTGCCGCTGGTGCAGGACAGCGGCAAGGGCCCGGGCTTCATCGTCTACCTTCCGATTTACCGGCACGATGATCCACACAACCCGCACGAGCTGATGGGCTATGCGTCCGCGGTATTCGGGCTCGACGATCTGCTGGCGCTTTCCGTTTCCGATCTCGCCGCCCAGGGCCTGGGTGTTAGCATCCGCGATGACTCTGACGGCGGCACGCTGCTCTACCGAAGCCAACCCGCCGCCGATTCTCCGGCGGACGCCGTCGTAAGCACCGCGACGATCGACGTCGCCGGCCGGCAATGGTCCATCGTGCTCCGCCCGACGCACGCCTATCTCGCCGCCCGTTCCGACGGCCACCCCCTGACCATCCTTTGCACGGGGCTGCTTATCACGACGCTGCTCAGCGGCTACTTGTACGGCGGGTTTCGCCAGACGGCGGCCGTCGAACGCCGGGTCATCGAGCGCACCGCGCAGCTCTCGTGCGTCGTCGCGGAGCGCAAACGCGCCGAGGAAGCCGCCCGCATCGCCGAAGCCAATTACCGCGGCATCTTTGAGAACGCGGTCGAGGGTATTTTCCAGACCACCCTCGACGGCCACTACATCCGCGCCAACCGCGCCCTCGCCCGCATCTACGGCTACGCGTCACCCAGGGAACTGGTCGACCATTTGGGCAACATCGCCGCCCAGCTCTACGTCGAGCCGCGTCGGCGGACCGATTTCAGCGAGCAGGTACAGCGGCACGGCATGGTCACCGACTTCGAATCGCAGGTGTACCGCCGGGATGGAAGCGTCATCTGGATATCGGAAAACGCCCGCGCCGTGCGCGACGCGGAAGGCAAGGTGATGTTCTTCGAAGGCATGGTCATCGACGTGACCGCGCGCAAGCAGGCGGAGGATTCGCTCCGCCGGGCGCGCCAGGAACTCGAGCAGCGCGTGCTGGAGCGCACGGCGGAATTGGCGCGGTCGAACGAAACGCTGCAGGAAGAGATCACCCAGCGCAAGCGCGCCCAGGAGACCGCCGCCGCGGCCAATCTCGCCAAGAGCGAGTTCCTGGCCTGCATGAGCCACGAGATCCGTACGCCGATGAACGCGATCCTGGGCTACGCCCAGCTCCTCCGCCGCGACCCGGGCCTCGGCAGCGGACAGCGCGAGGCGATGGACACGATTATGAACAGCGGGCGGCATCTCATCGACCTGATCGACGATGTGCTCGATCTTTCCAAAATCGAAGCCGGCCGCTCGGAACTCCACGAGAACGATTTCGACTTGAAGGCGCTATTGGTTTCGGTCGCGGCCATGTTCCGCCAGCGGTGCGAGCAGAAGGGGCTGGCGCTCCGCGTCGAATACCCCGACACACAAGTCCGCTCCGTCCGCGGCGACGAACGAAAAGTCCGACAGGTGCTCATCAACCTCCTGGGCAACGCGGTGAAATTCACCACCTCCGGATCGGTCACGCTGCGAGTCACGATCCCCAAGCCCGGCGAAGCCAGCGCGCCGGCCTACCGCTTTGAAGTGATCGACACCGGCGCGGGCATCCCTCCCGAAGCGCAGGCGAAGATCTTTGAGCCGTTCCAGCAAGGGTCGGCGGGCCTGGTCTGGGGCGGGACGGGGCTCGGGCTGGCGATCGCGCAACGACAGATCGAGCTCATGGGCGGCAGGCTGGCGGTCGCGTCCTCCCCCGGTGCGGGCTCACGGTTCTATTTCACGCTTCCGTTACGGCCGGCGCCCGGCACTTCCATCACCCGCCGGGAGATCGTCGCGCTGCGGCCGGGGCAAAGGGTACGCGCGATGGTCGTTGACGACGTGCGTGAAAACCGCTCGGTGCTGGCGGCGATGCTCAGCCGGATCGGCTGCGAAGTGGTCGTGGCGGAGAGCGGAGAAGAGGCCCTGCTCATCGCGGAACAAAGCCCGCCGGATATCGCCTTTCTGGACGTGCTGATGCCCGGCATGGACGGGATGGAAACCGCCCGCCGATTACGCGCCATCTCGGACGGCGCGCTGCGGCTGGTGGCGACGTCGGCCTCCGCGTTCAATCACGAGCAGCAGGAGTGCCGCGCCGCCGGCTTCCATGACGTCGTGGCCAAACCGATCCGTTGCGAAAGATTGTACTTGTGTCTGTCGGCGCTGCTGGGCGTGGAGTTCGAATACGCACAGGAGGAAGTGGTGGTCGCCCCGGCCCCCCCGCCGCGGTCCGCAGCCCAGCTTCCGGAAGCCGTCCGTAACCGCCTCGCCGCCGCGGCCGAGGTGTACAGCGTCACGGAATTGAAACGATGCATTCAGGACGTTGACGGTTTGGGGCCTCAGACGCAGTCAATTTCGCAGTACCTTCGTCGCTGCGTACATGACTATGACATGGGAGGAATTTTGAAATTGCTGGCTGGCAATTAGCGCGCGGGAGCGCCACTCCCTTTCCCTTGTACTCGGGGGAGAGGGCGGGGGTGGGGGCGAGCGTGGAGAGGCGTGAATTGCGATGGAAGCGCAACTCGACGTTCCGCCCCTCACCCTAACCCTCTCCCCCGAGTACGAGGGAGAGGGAACCGGAATGTGTGGGGCATAATCCATCAGCGTACGACAACAAATGACCGAACCCGCCGAACCCAATCTCGCCACGCAAATCCTTGTGGTGGACGACACGCCCGCCAACCTCGATCTGCTGACGCAGGTACTCGAGGGGCAGGGCTACCGCGTGCTTGCCGCTCCGAGCGGCGAGGTGGCGCTGCGCGTCGCGGCCCGGGCGTTGCCCGACCTCGTGTTGCTCGACGTGATGATGGGTGAACTCGATGGGTATGAGACTTGCCGTCGGTTAAAAGCCAATGCGCTGACGGCGGACATTCCTGTGCTTTTCATCAGCGCCCGGGACGAGGTGTTGAGCCTCGTCGAGGGGTTTCGCGCGGGGGCGGTGGACTACATCACCAAGCCGTTCCGGGAAGAGGAAGTGCTGGCGCGGGTGCACACGCACGTGAGCCTCAGCCGGCTCGCGCGCGAGTTGAAGAAGAAGAATCAGGAACTCGAGCAGCGGTCGCAGGATTTGATCGCCGCCAATCAAAAATTCCAGGAAGAGGCCAGCCAGCGCCGCAAGGCGGAAGACGCCTTGCAGGCCGCGGGCGAGCAGCTTTCCACCTTGAGTGACCGCGAGGCCGAGCGCTGGGGCGTGGCCGGCTTCATCGGCCGCAGCCGCACGATCACGCGCATTCTCGACGACGTCCGGCGGCTGCAAAACTTCGGGTCCGTCAACGTGCTCATCACGGGCGAGAGCGGGACCGGCAAGGAACTCGTCGCCCGCGCCGTCCATTTCGGAAGCACCCGCGCCAAGGGGCCGTTCATCCCCGTCAACTGCGTTGCGATCCCTGAAGAACTCGCCGAGTCCATCCTCTTCGGCCACGTGCGCGGCGCGTTCACCGGCGCGACCATGGACCGCAAAGGCCTCTTCGAGCTCGCCGATGGCGGCACGCTCTTCCTCGACGAAATCGGCGACATGCCCGTCACCCTCCAGGCCAAGCTCCTGCGCGTGCTGGAAGACGGATGCGTGACGCCTCTCGGCTCCGGCCGCGGCAAACAGGTCAACGTGCGCGTGGTGGCGGCGACCAACGTGAAGATCCAGGAACAGATCGCCGTCGGATCCTTCCGGCAGGATTTGTATTTCCGCCTCGCACAATTTACGGTCGAGTTGCCCCCGTTGCGTCAGCGGCGCGAAGACGTCCCGCACCTCGCCGCGCATTTCCTCAAGCTTTTCGCGACGGAAATGGGCCTCGCCGTGCCACGGCTGGACGCCGAGGCGCTAAGCGCCCTTTCCGACCACCCGTTCCCCGGCAACGTCCGCGAGCTCAAGAACATCATCGAGCGCGGCCTGATCGAAAGCGGCGGGGCTCCCGTCCGTGCCGAGCACCTTCGGCTCATGACTTCGCACATACGTACGACGGCCGAGGATCGAAAGGAACCCGCGGAGCTCACCGCGTCCGCGCCTTCGAACGACCTGCCGCTGAACCTTGAAGCCGCGGAGACGATGCTGATCAAGCGGGCGCTCGTGGAAACGGGCGGGAACATTGCGGAAGCGGCGCGGCGATTAGGGGTCAATCGGACACGCATCTATCGCAAGCTGGGCGACGCGGACGTGGCCATGGCCAAGAAGATTGGGCCGCCGTGAGATGACAACGAAATGAAGCAGGGCGCACTTCGTGCTGAAGTGCGCCCTGCGTCGAATATATCCTGACGGATCGCGAATCGCCGCTCACCGTGTTGCGGATGGAAGCAAGATTCGTGCGTTAACGCCGGTGAAAACCGGCCCCAGAGGTCGGAGCGCCTGCTCTGGAGTTTGCCGGGCCGATCCGCTGCCCGTCAGTGCGTAGGGCGCGGGGGCCGCGGAGTAATAGGGGAGCAGCACGGTGCCGCCCTGGCCGGCGGTCACCATCATGACCGGCCCGGGGCGCACGTCCGGGTTGGCGCCGAAACCTCCCGCGCCGGTTCCCGCGGCCATCGCGCGCGACGCCATCGCGCCCATCAATAACGCGGCAGATGCCGCCACTAAAATACGCCGCTTGATCGGTTGGTCCACCATCGGAGTCCCTTCTCGAGCATTCGCTCGTTTCCAAAATCCCCCTTGCAGACAACCGCTCCGCTTGCAGATTCTATTCCCTCCGCGACCAATATTTGACCTTTTCCGAAGAATGCAGACCAGCGCAAAAATTGCGATCGCCCAAAGCTCGCCCACCACTCCGCTGTTGCAACTGTCCGCTGCGCAGCGCCTGAAACACTCCCCCGGCCGCCCATAAAAAACGTGCCCACGCCATAAGCAATAGCGGGATAGTCGTTTGCGCGCCGCGCGGCCGCATGGCACGCGCGTTGATTAGGGCTCGTCGGCTGTTGCTGCGTTTTGCCGCCCCGGCTCGCGCCGACGGGCGGCTGCGGCAGCCGCCAACCACGCACCTCGCGGGATTCGAGGCAATGCACGCCGCCTCTGGGCAATAGGGCCGCCCGCAATCGATCTGGAAAGGGATAGGACATGACTGAGTTTGCAACGAAGGCCGCCGAGCGGCCCGTCGTCCGGAAGATCCTCGGAGCCGCGGTGCTCGCCGCCGCCGTCGCGTTCACCACAACGGCAAAGGCCGCTGACACCGACACCGGCGGACAGCTCCGGCCTTTCGCGTTGTCGCTGGATCCAACGGCCGGCTCTGCGACGGACCAGTCCGCTGAAAAGCAGACGCCATTCTTCCTCGACGAAGCTGCCCCCGCCGCGGAGGCGCCCAACATTCACGGCTTCGCCAGCATCTCCTTCAACACCGCCTACATCACGCCGCGCGGCCTGGTCGTGGTGAAAAATGGCGTCGCCATCCAGCCGGTCGGCGGGCTCGTGCTGCCCATCGGCGACATCGGATTCCTTAAGAATTTCACCGCCGTCACCGGCGTCTGGAACAACATCGCCACGGCCCAGAACGACCCCGCCGTCGGGCCCTGGAACGAAATGGACTATTTCGTCAGTTTCTCGTCGAACGTCCTCGACAAGTTCAGCCTCACCTTCACGTACTCGCCGTGGAACTTCCCCCAGTCCACGATCTTTAAGCCGCACACCGAGCACAACATCGACCTGAAGATTGCCTACGACGACAGCGATCTCTGGGGCAAGAAGTTCGCGCTTAACCCATACGTCGACCTCTGGTACGAAATCAGCGGCAGCTCGACCGTTGCCCTCGGCAGCAACGGGAACACCGGCTATTTCGAGCTCGGCGTCGTCCCGACCTACACCGTCAAGGCGATTCCCGACTACCCGATCACCCTCACCTTCCCCACCTACTTCTCCGTCGGCCCCAAGGATTACTGGGGTCGCGGCGGCACGGGCCTGGGCGTCGACGCTTCATCGGACGGAAACTTCGGCGTTGCGTCGATCGCTATTAACGGGTCGGTCCCGCTCTCCTTCATCCCCAGTCGCTACGGCCACTGGCATGGCGACCTGGGCCTCAAATACGAATACCTCATCAACAGCACCCTCCTGCGTGCCGGCACGGCCCTCACGGGCAACACCGAGCGCAGCGTGTTCATCGGATCCGCCGGCTTCGGCGTGAATTTCTAGTCCCGCGAACGCAGCTCCGCCGGGGCCGGCAGCCCCGGCGGACGCTTCGCTTTTACAAGGCACACTCATGAAGCGAACTAACTGGCTCAGCGGCATCGCGAGCCGCAGCCGCCGCGCCGCGGCGGTGCTCGTCGCCGCCGCCTCCATCGCCGCCGCCGTCACCGGCTGCGACTCCAAGAAAGAGTCCACCACCACCGCCGCGCCGGGCGGCTCCCCGGGCGCCGCGCCCGCGGCCTCCACGGGGAAGGACACGACCGTCGGCTTCCTCTACGTCGGCACCAAGGACGACTCGGGCTACAACCAGGCGCACGCCGAGGGCGCGGCGGCAGTCAAGAAGATGCCCGGCGTCACCGTCATCGAGGCGGAAAAGATCGCCGAGAATAAGGACTGTCAGCAGAACATGTCCACGATGGTCGAGCAGGGTGACGCGACGCTGGTCTTCGCGACGTCCTTCGGCTACTTCAAACCGCACGTCAAGGAAATCGCCGCCAAGTACCCGAAGATCACCTTCCTCCACGCCGGCGGCACCCTGGAGAACGGTGACCCCACCAACATCGGCACCTTCTTCGCCTACATCGACGAGCTGGAATACCTGTGCGGCATGGCCGCGGGCTCGGCCAGCAAGACCGGCAAGCTCGGGTATGTGGCTGCCAAGCCGATCACCCCCGTGCTCCGCGACATCAACGCGTTCGAGCTGGGCGCGAAATCCGTCAACCCCAAGTGCACGCTCACCGTGATCTTCACGGGCGACTGGTTCCTTCCCAACGAAGAGGCCAACGCTGTCACGACGCTCGCCGACCAGGGCATCGATGTGATTTCGGGCCACGTCGACAGCCCCAAGGTCATGATCCAGACCGCTGAGAAGCGCGGCATCTATTCCTGCGGCTACCACTACAACTGCGCCCCGCTCGCCCCCAAGGGCTACCTCACCGGCGCGGAATGGAACTGGGGCCCGATGTACCAAAGGTTCGTCGCCGACTTCAAAGCCGGCAAGCCCATGCCCCACAATTACATGGGAAGCCTGAAGGACGGCGCGGTGAAGCTCTCCCCCTATGGCTCGTCCGTCCCCGCGGACGCGCAGGCGAAGATCGAAGCCGTAAAGGCCCAGATGACCGCCGGCACGTTCAAGATGTTCGTCGGCCCCATCAAGGACAACACCGGCAAGGTGGTCCTTGAAGAAGGCAAGAGTTGGGACGACCAGGACGGCGCGCTGTGGGGAATGAATTACCTGGTGGAAGGCGTCATCGGCAGCTTGAAGTGAGCTATTGCTCCTGCCCCAAGGAGACCGAAGCCCTTTCTCCCTCTCCCTCGGTACTCGGGGGAGAGGGGACCAGAAGGATTTTCGCATGACCGCCCCCTACGAGTCGCGCCCGACGCTCATCTTTCGCGCCAAACGCTTCATCCCGGCGTCATTCGTTGACGCGATGATCATCTCGATCGTCGCCCTCGCTCTTTCACTGGTCCTGTTTGGAATTTTCGTCTCATTCTCCGGCGTTAACGCGTTCGACGTCTACCGCGTCATGCTCAAAGGCGCGTTCGGGACCAGCGAGCAATGGGGCAACGCACTCACCCAGATCTTCCACGGCAAATTCGCAATCCCCTATGCCTTCCGCAACACGCTGATCCACGCCGCCCCGCTGTTGCTCACGGCCCTCTGCGTGGCGCTGCCCGCCCGCGTCGGAATGATGATCATCGGCGGCGAAGGGGCCGTCGTGCTAGGCGGGTTGATGGCCGCCCTCGTCGCGCACCTCATGCCCGGCGCGCCGTCACTCATCGTCCAAATATCCATGATCGTCGTCGGCATGACCGTCGGCGGGGCGTGGATCTCCATCTCGGGCGCGCTGCGGCAATTCCGCGGCGTCAATGAGACGATCAGCAGCCTCCTCATGAATTACATCGCCATCGCCATCCTCAACCATTGCGTTGAAGGCCCGATGCACGACCCGACGAGCCTTGACCACCCCTCCTCCTTCCACATCGGCCCCGCGAACATGCTCGGCACGATTGCCGGCACCGACATTCACGTCGGCCTGCTGTTCGGGGTCGTCGCCTGCGTCTTCGCGTGGATCCTGATGGACCACACGACACACGGCTTCGCCACCAGTATCGTCGGCGGCAACGTCCGGGCCGCGAAGGTCGCGGGGCTCTCGGTGGCAAAATTTTCCCTCGCGGCGTGCTTCTTGGGCGGGGCGGGAGCGGCGCTGGCGGGCGTGATCGAAGTGTCCGCCATTCATGGGCGGGCCAACGACAGCCTTGCGGCGGGGCTCGGGTACGCGGGCATCCTCGTGGCGTTCGTCGCCCGGCAAAATCCGCTGGCCGTCATTCCCGTCGCCATTCTTCTGGGCGGCGTCTCCGCGAGCGGGGACCTGCTTCAGATGAAGCTCAAGCTCAGCAGCGCCAGCGTGCAGGTGTTCCAGGGAATTCTGTTCCTGGTGATCCTCGGACTCGATACGTGGGCCGGCCGGCTTAAGGACGTTCGACACATCTGGTTCGCCAAGCCTATTCACTGGTTCATGGATTGGTACATCAAGAAACCGTCTACGAAGGGAGTCGCCCATGCCGGCGCCAACGCCTGATGCGGCCTCGGGCCTGGGTTACTGGGGCGTGCCGCTGGCGATCTTCGCCGGTGCGATCCGCAACAGCACGCCCTTCATCTTCGTGAGCCTCGGAGAAACTCTCACCGAGCGCAGCGGCCGCATCAATCTCGGCCAAGAAGGCACGCTTGTGATGGGGGCGATGGCCGGCTTCGGCGTGTCGTACCTTACGGCGCAGCACATGCCGGGTATGGCCGACACGCTGGGGCCATGGTTTGGCGTGCTTTGTGCCGGCCTCGCGGCGTCGGTGTTGGGCATACTGCACGCCTGGCTCTGCTCGCAGCCGCGGGTGAACGACATTGCCGTCGGCATCGGCCTCATGCTTTTCGGAACGGGCCTGGCCTTCTACCTCGGCAAGCCGCTGGTCTCGCCCGCCGCCCCGCAGCTTCCCGCGGTCAACCTCGGCTGGTGGAGCCATTCCGAGCAGGTGCGAGCAGCGCTCAAGATCAACTGGCTGTTCTTCATCGGCGTGGCCCTCGCGCCCGCGATGCACTGGTGGTTCAAGAACACCAGGTGGGGCCTCATCGTCCGTACCGTCGGCGAGAGCACCGATGCCGCCCGCGCGATGGGCTATTCGGTGAACAGCGTCCG
>JAQGHH010000342.1 GCA_028288945.1 Phycisphaerales bacterium | reverse complement strand
GTGCCGCGACGGCGAATGCGGTATTTGTTTCTCTTCAATCAAGAATTTCAGATCTGAAATCTCAGATCGCAAATCGACAATCGCAAATTATCTGGAGCTTTTATGGCTGCCTTAAACAAGATCATGTTGATTGGGAATCTGACGCGCGACCCACAGCTTAAGCAGCTGCCGAGCAACAGCTCGGTGGTGGAGTTTGGGCTGGCGATGAGTCGTAAGTACAAGACCGCTTCCGGCGAAGACCGGGAGGAGACGTGCTTCGTGGATTGCGCGGCTTTCGGCAAGCAGGCGGAGGTCATCGCCCAGTATTGCCAGAAGGGCAAGCAGCTCTTCGTCGAAGGCCGCCTGAAGTACGATTCATGGGAAGACAAGCAGGGCTTCGGCCGGCGGAGCAAGGTGTCGGTCGTGGTGGAGAACTTCCAGTTCCTCGGCAGCCGGGACGACGCCCGCAAGGCGGCCGATCCGTTTGGCGACTCAGGCCGATCGGCACCGCCAGCGCCGGGCAATGAACCGCGCGAGAGTGCGCGGAGCGGATCGCACGCCAAGGGTTCGGAACAGCGCGGACGCAAACAGTCCGCCGAGCAACCCTTTGGCGAGGAGACCATGTTTCAGGAGGCGGACATCCCCTTCTAGGACCCAAGAGAGGGATAAACGTAAGAATTTAAAAGGTAAGGGCGACTTCGGATCACCGAAATCGCCCTTACCTTTTAGGTCTTCGTTTTGCGGAAACCTTCTTCGCGATGCGTGAATGATCCGGTTCAAGCCCGACGGCGCCGCCGGAGCATGAGGAACCCGCCCGTCGCCGCGATCACGGCGGCGGAAGCGGGCTCGGGGGTGCCGTTTCCTATGCCCGAGCCGGTTGAGGTGTCAGCGGAGAAGCTGATGACGCTGTTGTTGGGCGAAAGCGTGATGGTCGTGAGCCCGGCAAGGGAATAGAGACCATTACGGGTGAATGTCGTTGAAGTCTGGCTGCTGAACGCCTCCGCGTTACCGCCGGGCGAAACGAGTAGCGGCGAACCCGTGCTCGTAACTCCAGCCGGGTTTGGGCTGGAGTCGAGATTCGTGAGCGGATGGTTGGCCGCATCAGCGTAGCTCGTGTATTGGATCGAGTCGCTGCTGGTGCTGGAGGTAAACGTCCCGCCGAGAGCGCTCTTCAGCGTCAAATTCGTGTCGGAAGTGGTCGGCGCGGCGAAGTTGACGTCGGCAACGCTCAGCGACAGCGTCGCCGCGTGATTGCTGGTGTTGGTGAGGAAGTTAGATTGCAGAGAAATAAGTCCCCCGGTGGGGTTGCCGGGCGAGTTGGATTTGGCAATCGTAATGTCGGCGGAGAAATCTCCGTACGGAAGCAAATAATGAATACTCCCCGTGCCGCCATCCGGAACGGTCACCGTTGCAAATCCGGGTTCGCTCAAGACCAGAACGAGCGATGCGTCGGCGGATGTGGGAGCAAGGAACGAGGCCGCAGCCGCTCCGAGCACCAATCCTGTCGCGCATTTCAGACCCAGACGCTTGGATAGTTTCTTTGCCATAGCTCCCTCCTCCTAGCGCACCGAACGATCATCGGTAAGATGGTCGCCGTCCGCTCGTTTTCCTAACGGTGCCGCAAGGACCCCGTCATGCATTTCACGCCAAAATGATATGAACCCCACACAACAACTGATGGGACTGCCAACATCATAAAGGGATGTGGACCAGCGTCAAGAAGAATTGGCGAAGAATTTCTTCGGAAGCGATTCGTGTATCGCTTCGGGCGTGATAATTTTAAGCTGATATGCGGAAAGTGTTTGCGATCGACGGTCGGCTCAATGCTTGCCATTCATCATGCTGCGGGCCTGCTCGTATACGCCCACGCACGCCCGGGCCGCGTCCGTCCAGCTTAGCCTGCTTACCTCAAATGACCCATGTTGCCGCAGGGTGCTGGCCAAGGGCGGATGCTTGAGCACCGCGATGATTTTGTTGGCCATCTCGTTCACATCCCAGAAATCCACCTTCAGGGCGTGCGTCAGAACCTCGCTCACACCCGACTGCTTGGAAATGATCACGGGCACGTCATGGCTCATCGCCTCCAGCGGCGCGATGCCGAACGGCTCGCTCACGGACGGCATTACGTAAAGGTCGGCCATCTTGAAGACGCGCTCGACGTCCGCCCCGCGGAGGAAGCCGGTGAAGAGGACCTTGTGGCCGATGCCCATCGTGGCGGCCATCTCGATGGTCCGGCGGGTCATGTCGCCGCTGCCGGCCATCACGAACTTCACGTTGTCCATCACCTCCAGCACCTTCTTGGCCGCGGCCAAAAAGTATTCCGGGCCCTTCTGCATGGTGATGCGGCCGAGGAACAGGACGATCTTCTCGTCCTTGTGGATCTTGTATTTTTCCTCGTCGAAACCGTGGCCGTTGGTTTCGATCGCGTTGTAGACGACTTCGACTTTGGACTGATCGACGCCGTACTGGTGAGTCACCTGGTTTTTGGTCAGGTAGCTGACGGCGATGACCTTCATGGCACCGTGCATGCCACGGCGTTCAATATCATAAATGCGGCTGTCGACGTGAACGCCCGAGCGATCGAATTCGGTGGAATGCACGTGCACGACCAGCGGCACGCCTTTCATCGCGGCGACGGCCAATCCCGCGGGGAAAGTCATCCAGTCATGGGCATGAACGACGTCGAAATTTTCCTGCCGGGCGATTTCAGAGGCGAGGGCGGAATAACGCTGAACTTCGGAGAAGAGATCGCCGCCGTAATGCTCACTCGTCTTTCCGCCCGCGGGCGGCACGGGCAATTTCGCGGCGGCGGCAACGGGGGCCGCGGCTGGCGCGGGCGTAGCAGCACCGGCGGCAGCCGCAGATAGTTTCAGGCGCGCCTGCTCGCGCTGCTCCTGCTGGCGCTTGTATTCGACGGCGGTGTTATAGGGATCGGAAAGCTGCGCGTTCACCGTGCGGAACGTCACGCGCTCGAATTCGTCGAGACGAAATTCGGTGCTGGGGAGAGCGAGCGTTGAATCGGGCCGCGGACTCACCAGCCGCACGTGAGTCGAGAACGGCGTCGACACGGGCCGGGGCAGCACGAAGATGATGTCCGTGCCAATGGCGCTCATCGCCTTGGTCAGACCGTAGCACGCGGTCCCCAAGCCCCCACTGATGAACGGCGGAAACTCCCACCCGAGCATGAAAACGCGCATCGTTGGACTGCTCTTCCTTTGTTTTTTTCGCCACCCCGGCTCGTGCCATGGCCCCGTGCACACACTACGGGCGTACGTCCCGGCTTGTCAACATCTGTGCAGAAAACTGCCGACTTTCCCGACGCCCTGACAAGCGCACTCATTTCCCGACACCTACAAGAGCAACCCTTCGGCAAATTCGATACCGCACCGCCTGAATTCTGCGCACGGGTTCTTAACGTCTCGCAAATAGTGCGTGTAACTTCTATGAAAGCACGGATATTGAGGGACTTTGAGCCCGGCGCAAAAGAGGTCGACGAGCCGTCGGTCGTCGCTCATGACGCTGCTCATCATCGCGCACTAACTGCGCGATCGCATAGAAAGCGGGCGAATCCGCCGCGCGGCTCTACGTCGCACAAAAAACGGGCGGCGGCATTTGATGGTTCCGACGAACCCCGGTAAAGTGATGTGCCGTGGACTCCGCCCCCCCCGTTATCTACACACGCGCCGACGCTCCGCATCGCCAGGCGGCTTTGGGCCGTCTGATTGCCCTCGCGATAGCGCTCGCCTGCCTCGGCGTCCTGCTGACGGCTGCTTCGCTTCCCCCCAGCCACGCCGGGTTCGGGAGCCACCAGGCCCTTGGGCTCCGCGGCTGTGCATTCCTCGAACGCACCGGCCTCCCCTGCCCCAGTTGCGGGATGACCACCAGCTTCACCTGGTTCGTCCGAGGGAACCTCGCGGCCAGTTTGTACGTTCAACCCATGGGAACGCTGCTGGCCGCCCTGTGCTGCTGCACGGTTTGGGTTGGGCTATACGTCGCGATTACCGGCCGGCCGGTCTACCGGCTCATCCAGCAGGTCCCGGGACAGCTCATTCTGATTCCGGCGCTCGGATGGGCGCTGATCGCATGGGCTTGGAAAATCTACATCCACCTGTCGGGACACGACGGGTGGTGAGGTCTGATTCACACCCTTGAGGATTTACACCATGATGACCAATCTGCCCGCCGCGTTGCGCTTGAGGCTGACCGGGCGCTCGCTGTGTTTGATCGCGCTCGGCCTGTTGCTCCTCCCCTCCCTCTCGGGCTGTGTGATTCTTGGGCTGATGGGAAAAGTCCTCCCCGAGCCCTCGGTCCCGGCGAAGTATTCCGGGTTGGCCGGGCAAACAGTGGCCGTGATGGTCTGGGCCGATGACAACGGCGTGCAGATCGACTGGCCGGCGATCCATCTCGACACGGCTCACGGAATCCAAAGCAAGCTCCAGGTCGCGCAATCCACCGAAAAACCGAAGGAACTGGAGAATGCGAAGTTCACGCTCAATCCCGCGGCCGTGGTCGAATACCAGAAGAACCATCCGGAGGTGGTCGCCGAGAGCATCGTCGACGTCGCCCCCCGCCTTGGCGTCACGCGCCTGATCTACGTGGAGATCCACGGGTTTCAGACCCGCTCGGATACGTCGATCGATCTGTACCGTGGCTCGGCGACGGGCAGCATCAAAGTCATCGAAGTGATTAACGGCAAAGGGCGGGTCGCCTACTCCGATGATTCGCTCCGCGTGCAATTCCCCAAGACCGGCCCACAGGACGGACTGCCCAACCGGACCGACGACGCCATGTACCGCGGCACCCTCGACGCCTTCACCACGCAGGCCGTGCTCCGCTTCTTCGCGCACCCCGAAAGCGCCGAGAAGTAGGGGGAAGTAAAAAGTAAAAAGTCGAAAGTAAAAAGGGGAGAAGAGAAACGGTATCGATCCCCGCTCGAACGGTTACAGCCAGGATGTTCACCATGACGTACCACCTGCCCATACGCCGCGGCCGCCAATTTTCACTTATTACTTTCAACTTTTTACTTTTTACTTTTTACTTTTTACTTCCATGCCTTTCCGGCTGCGCCCCGCTGGGCGCGCTGGCCAGCAAGGCGACGCCCGCGCCGAAGATTCCCGCCGAGTACGTGCCGGTGCAGGAGGCCATGATCGTGCTTGTCGAGGGGTATGAAAATCCGGGCATCGTCGGGTTCCTCGGCGGGCATATGGAACGGATGATCGCCGAGCAACTCATCACGCATAACGTCGCGCCCATTATCAACCCGAACCTGGTCAACGATTTTCGCACAGGCAAGTCCGGCGACGAATACCGCACGATCAAGATCGCGGCCATCGGCCAGGCCCTGAAGGCCAAGCAGGTGTTGTACGTGAACGTGACCCAGTTCGCGGTCGATTCCGCCGGGGGCAGTATGATGACAAAGGGGAAGTCGGAGGTCCGCGTGCGCGTGGTGGATACTGCCACGGGCGAAACCCGCTGGCCCCGCGACTCATCCACCGGACAGGTGTTACAGCTTAACACGCCGTACATGGAACTCAGCGGCGGCACGACCGAAGCCGTCCTTCGTGAAAAGATGGCCCGCGCCCTTTCCGAGAGGGTGGCCCGGCTGTTTTACGACTTCACCACCGATCAGGTGGATGGCTCGGAGCCCGAAACGGGCAATATGGCCAACTAAACCAAAACGCAACAGGCCGGCATCCTCGCCCAAACAACCGGCAGTCCTAATACCTGTGTGTCCTTCACCCCGCCGAAATTACATTGCTTCAGGCCACGAACGGCCGATATAATTTGGTGGCGGATCGTCAAGGATGACGAGGAGGTTTGCAATGAGCCAGGTCTACAACCCAGAGGCGGAGGTCATCGCCCGAATCGAACGGCTGGAACTCGATGCGCGTGACGTGCGGCGCAGGGTCGAGCGCGTCACCAACCCCGAAGATCGGCGTGTCCTCAACCGGCAACTCGAAGAAATCAAGCATGAGATCATCCGCTTGCGGTCGCGCCTGCCGTAGACCCGAGCGCCGTCTGACGACCCATGCACGCACACCATTTCACGTACCCGTAAAGACTCGCACGCGAGTCTTTCTTTTTTCCCGGTTGCACCGCGAGTATCCTTTTCTCGTACCAATGCGGGCTTTGCACATTCCCGCCCCGAGCCACACGCATGAACCTCGTCTACGCGATCCTCGCCCTTGCCACCCTCAGCTTTGCGATATCGTGGGCGGGCACGCTCGCAATGAAACGCATCGCGCCGAAGATCGGCTTCGTCGACAAGCCCGGCGGGCGCAAGATCCACGCCAACCCCAAGCCGCTGGGCGGCGGGGTCGCGATCTTCCTGGGCTTCGCGCTGCCGGTGCTTGCGGGGCTTTTGATCGTTCATTTCCGGCCGGCCCCTTCGGTCGCTTTATCATCATCCCCGGGCCACGTTTCTCCGATCCCTGCTTACTGGTCGGGCATACGCGATCGCACGCCCGTGGCGCTGGAGATGATCGCCGCCGCATTGCTCATGCACGTGCTGGGACTCTTCGATGACCGCAAGGCGCTGGGCCCCTACTTCAAGCTGTCCGTGCAGCTTTCGATCATCACGGGGCTGGTGCTGCTGAACCCTGAAATTCGGGCACTGACATTCCTAAATCGGCCGGGATGGTACGGGCTGCCGTCGATCGTTGTGACGGTGCTGTGGATCGGCGCGATCACCAACGCGTTCAATTTCCTGGACAACATGGACGGGCTGTCGGCGGGCGTGGCCGCGGTTTGCACGGCCGCGTTTATGGTCGCCGCGTTGTCGATCCAGCAGTGGTTCGTCGCCGCCTCGCTGGCCCTCTTGCTCGGGTCGCTGCTCGGGTTCCTCTGCTTCAACTTCGCCCCGGCGAGCATCTTCATGGGCGACAGCGGCAGCCTCCTCATCGGCCTGCTCCTGGGCTCGCTCACCGTCCGCACGACCTACCTCCAGCCCGGCGAAAAACTGGGCGCGGGATGGTATTCGATCTTCGCCCCGGTGATCGTGCTGGCGGTCCCGCTGTACGATCTGGTGGTCGTCAGCACCATCCGCCTGCTCCGCGGCAAAAGCCCGTTCGTCGGAGACACAAATCACTTCAGCCACAGGCTGGTAGCCCGAGGCATGTCCCGCCGGACGGCAGTGCTCTGCCTCTACTTGATCAGTGCAGCGACCGCGATCGCCGCGATCATCCTGCCCCACGCCGCTTCGACGTTCGTCGCGGTACTCGTCTTCGTCCAAACGCTGTTGATTCTCGGCGTGGTGATGCTGCTCGAGCAGCATCCACTGCCGACCGTCACCGACACAAAACTCGCGCCCGCCAAACGTGCGGAGAGGAAAGAGGTTGTGGAATTAATGGGGTCACCGCCAAAGGTTTGACGTGGCGCGGGCGCCTCGCGCGTATATTTTGCGGCACGCGATGTGGTGTTCCGACATCGGGTGACGTTCGGAGCCGTGCGGTGTCGGCCCGGTCGGAGCAGAGCTCCGTCCGACTCCCTCTCCCTCGTACTCGGGGGAGAGGGTTTGGGTGAGGGGCGGAACGTCGAGTTGCTGTTTCAATGCTGATGACGTAACTCTCCGCTCGACCCCTCACCCTGCCCTCTCCCCCGAGTACGGGGGAGAGGGAAAGATCGTGCCCGTGGCACGTGTCTAAGAAGTAATCACTTACATTCATGCACCGCACCCTCCCACAATCCCGCCTCCACTCGCGCGACTCACGCCCGCCATCCGCCCCGGCTGGCGGCCAATGGCTCACCCAACTTGCATTCCTGCTGACGCTCCTGCTCGTCGTCTGCCGGATGCTGATCCCCGAATCGATCCGCAGCGCCATCGACCCACTCGCCGGTGGCTCACCGACGCCGCTCGCACCCGGGCCCGGCAGTGGGCTCGCGCTCGACCTGCTCTGCTGCATCCCGGCGCTTCTCATTCTTGGACGGCGCGCGGTCAACGCTGCCTATGTGCTCTTCTCCTCATGGACATTCGTGCCGATGGGTTTGTTGGCGGTGTGGGCTGCCATGAGCCCGCTCTGGTCGGCCGACCGTTTCTCGGCAACCGTCTCCGCCACCCATCTTTTCGCTTCGCTCGTTTTTCTTTGGTCCACCACTCAACTCGTTCGCTCGTGGCTGCGGCTACGACTCGTGGCCGCGGCGTGCGTCGGTCTGCTGCTTGCGCTATGCGTTGCCGGGTACTACTACCGGTTCGCCGAGCTGCAGGACATGACCCAGACGTGGCAGGAGCACAAAGCCGAGTTCCTCGCCGAGCACGGCTGGAAACCCGATTCCTTTGAGGCGCTGCAATTCGAAAAACGAGTCCTCGCGGGCCAGCCGATGGGGTTCAGCGCATCGACCAACACCTATGCGGCGCTCCTCGTGCTGCTGGGCGTGGTTGCCGGCGGGCTTGTCATTCAACGGGTCGTCGATCGGGACAGCCCCGCGTGGATCGTGCTGCCGGCCTTGGCGACTCTCGCCACAATCCCGCTGATTAAATGGACGCAGTGCCGGGCGGCGTTCGCGACGCCAATCATCGCGGCGATGATGCTATCTGTTGTCGCGCGGCTGGGTCCACATCTTGCGCGCCATGCGCGCACTGCGTACGCCGCGGGGGTGGTAGCGGTCGCGCTCGCGACCGCATTTCTCGTCCGCCACGGCCTTCGCACCGGCACGCTCTGGCACGAGAGCCTGACATTTCGATGGCATTACTGGATCGGCTCATTTCGCGTGTTCCGCGATCATTGGCTGGCGGGCGTGGGATGGGAAAACTTCGGCCCGTTTTACCTGGGCCGCAGATTGCCCGTCGCCGCGGAAGAAATCCGTGACCCACATAACTTCGTCGTCCGCGTGTTCGTCGAACTAGGCGCGATCGGCGGCGCGCTGCTTGTCGCGTGGTTGCTTTCACTCTGGTGGGATCTGACCCGCCCGAGCCTTCCATCTTCCGAAAGCGCGACGTCAGCGCCTGCGCAGCCATCCGTCTACGGCAAACGCTTCGCCCTGCTCACCGTCGGGCTGATCGCGTTCATTGGCGTGGCGCTCGCAACGTTGCTCGGCGTTGATTGGAACGCGGCGGGCGCTTTCGTACTGCTCGAAATCGTCCGGCATGCAATGTTCCTGGTCGCCGTGGCTGCTGGCTTGGGCGCTGGAGCATTCCGCGGACGATCTCGCCCCGCCGATGCCGAGCCCAATCACGGGGCCGACTTCGAGTTGGACGACCGCCCTGCGCCGTGGGTGCTGTACGCAATCCTCGCAGGACTGGCGACATTCCTGATTCACAACCTGATCGAGTTCTCGTTGTTCGAGCCCGGGCCATTGTTGCTGTTCACGCTGCTGACGGGGAGCGCGATGGGGATCCGTCTGGCCGGAAATGAACCCGTGATCAAAGGCGCCGCTCCCGTGCAGCCGCGTTCGCGCGTCGCGTGGGTGGGGTTGTGCGCCGGCGGATTGTTGTGGCTGGGCGCGCTCTTCGGACTTGTAGTTCCGGTCGCTTCGGCGGAAGGAATGGCCCACGACGCTGATGATAACGCCCGCGAAGGCGCGGCAATGCTCGCGCCCGGCAGAGGGCAGAACGTCGAACAAGGGCTGAAGCGACTTTCCGCCGGGGCACGGCAGATGAGCGATGCATTCGCGCGCCTGCCCATGAATGCGGATTATGCCGCCCGCGCGGCGCGCATGATGATCGCCGCCCGGCTCGGTCAAAGCGACCCCAAGCGCGTTCGGCAAATGCTCGACGCCGCCGTCGCGGCCGACCCGTCGTCGGTATCCAACCTGACGATGCGTGCCCAATTCGAGCTATCCCCCGAAGTGCACGACCCTGCCGGGGCCAGACGTGACTACGAACATGCGTTGGCACTCGACCCAAACAACGTGCGCCTTCGCCTCGACTACGCGCGCCAACTGCAAACGATGGCCGCCGACCCGGGCTCGAAGGATCTGGCCGCCGAGGCGTTGCGTGAATACCGCCTAGCCGAGGAAATGAACAGTCAACTTTCCCCCATCGAGCCCAAGCGTCTATCATCCGACGAGCTTGCCGAGATCCACCGCGCCATCGCCGAGCTGGAAGCCGCCCAGCCCTCGGGCGCGCCCGCGACGCGGCCCGCCCCCGCTCGGCTCGATCGCGGCACTGCGGGCTGATCCGCCGGCGCATAATTCAGTTGCAGGTCAATATTGCGGATTGCTACAATCGCTTTGCAGGCTGTGGAATTTCGAGACGCCGCATGAACCCTTTGCGGATACTTTTGGTGGAAGATCACGACGAGTCGCGCCTCGCGCTCGATCGGCTTCTTCGCATGAGTGGGCATTCGGCGGCCCTCGCGGCGAGTGCCGCGGAAGCCCGCTCCCTGACTGCGTCCGAGCCGTTCCAGATCCTGCTCATCGATCTGGGCCTTCCCGACGGCTCGGGCATCGATCTTCTCCGCGACCTGCGGTCCAACTCCAACGCCCCGGCGCTGGCGCTGACGGCGTTCGGTGAGGAATGGTTCGCCTCCTCCTGCGTCGAAGCCGGCTTTTGCGGGTGGCTTGTGAAACCGGTGGTGTTCGACGATCTGTTGCTCGCCATTGATTCCGCCGTCCGCGGCACAACCCCCCCTCTGCTCGCCGCCCCTCCTTCGCCCCACTCCTTCGGCGTCTGACTCTCGCCTTTAACCGCCGATCACCGACCCAAACAATGGGAATAGTTGCGCCCACGTGTCGCCGGTATCCCGTCGCCATCCTTGAGAAGTAGCCCTGCCGGGCATATAGTCGCCCCCGACGCTGACGCCATGGGGACGTCGGGGTCGTCTGTCAGGAGTGCCAATATGACCGAACCCCAGACCCCGCCCGCCCCCGGCTCCGAGCTGCCGAATAACGAATCGTTCCTGCCCCAGTCCACCGTCCTCATCGTCGACGACAACCCCCAGAACATCGAACTGCTCCATGCATTCCTCGAATCCTTGCCGGTAAAGATCGCCACGGCCGTTGACGGCCTCGACGCCCTCCGCAAGGTCGAAGAGCACCATCCAGACCTCATCCTCCTGGACATCATGATGCCGCAGATGAGCGGATTTCAGGTGTGCAAGCGGCTCAAGGGCGACCCGAAGACCAAGGACATCCAGATTCTGATGGTCACCGCGCTCAACGAACTGGGCGACATCGAAACCGCCACCGAGTGCGGCACCGATGATTTTGTGAGCAAGCCGGTGAATAAATTCGAGCTGCTCACGCGGGTGAAAAGCCTGCTGCGGGTCCGGCATCTCAAGAGCGAGTTGGAACGGGCACTGACGTATTTGAACGAGATGGAGCAGGACGAGGAGACGCTTTAGGTTCCCCAGCCCCGGAGGGGCGTAAGACGTTAGCCCACGGCGCGAGCCGTGGGTGGAAGCGGAAGCGAATGCAATCAGCCCCGGAGGGGGGTAAGAAGCGTGAAACTCCGGCCGGTCGTCGGTGATCAAAGGTGTGTTGAGCAGAGAAGTGTTCAGAGCCGGGCCGTGTCGGCCCGGTCGGACCGCAGGTCCGGATCGTGCAACCGTACGCATATCGCACGATCACAACACAATTCGATCCCGCGCTTCTTACGCCCCTGCGGGGCTGATCGTTCCTACGCTTCTTCTTCACCCACGGCTCGCGCCGTGGGCTAAGGTCTGACGCCCCTCCGGGGCTATGAGCAGTTCCGCAAGGTTCAATGCAAAAAAGGAAGCCCCATGAATCCACGCGACTTCGCACCGTTCGTCGTGTCTCTCGCCCTCGTCATCGGCTGCTCCCCGTCCGGTAACGGTGACAAGCACGACTCGCAACCTTCACCTTCCCGTGCCCCCGGCGGCCCCGCCGCAGCATCCTCCATCGCCCCCGTACCTGATTCCAACAACCCCCAAAAGGGACAGCTCGCGCAACTCGTTAGCGAGGCCGGATCGGCCGATCCCGCTCCGCCCGCCACTGGAGGCACGGGCGCGCCCGGAGGCCCGGAGATGCTCCAGCCCCGCTCCAGCTTCGCCGGTTACGGCGCGGAGACTTACCGCCTCGTCAGCGAGAAGGACGAAATCGTTTCCGTCCTCAAGAACGGCATGGTGGTGATCGTCAAACGCATCCCGTCCCCCGTCGTAGCTGTTCGTTGCGTTGCGCTGACGGGCGGGGTCTACGAAGGCAAATGGCTCGGCGGAGGCCTCAGCCATCTGCTCGAGCACCTCGTCGCCGGCGGATCGTCCGAACGTCGTACCGAAGCCGAGAACCGCGACCTCCTCCAAAAAATCGGCAACAACTCCAACGCCTACACGACCGAAGACAACACCAGCTTTTTCATCAACACCACCTCCGACCACATGGAGCAGGCGGTGGATCTTGTTACCGGGTGGATGCTGGGCGCGAAGATTACCGTCCCCGAATACCGCCGGGAGTATGAGGTCGTGCAGCGCGAGCTGGAAATGGGAAAAGGCGAGCCGGGCCGGCAGCTCTATTACCTGGAGGCCATGAACCGCTACCGCATCAGCCCCGCGCGGGTGCCGGTAATCGGCTACCAGGAAGTCATCCAAAAGCTCTCGCGTGACGACGTCTACACCTATTACAAGATGGCCTACCAGCCGAACAACATGGTGTTCGCGGTAGCCGGGAACCTCGAACCCGAGGCGATGCTCGTGGCGGTGCAGAAAAACGTCGCCGGCGCTCCGCCCGGCCGCGTTTTCTCGCACAACATCGAGACCGAGCCCCCCGTCCTCACCCCGCGCACGCTCGTCGCGACCTTCCCCAAGCTCGGGCAGGCGATGCTCATGCTCGGCTTCCCCTCGGTCACCCAGAACGACCCGGACCTGTTCGCCCTCGATCTTCTGGCCACGGCACTGGGCGCGGGGGAGAGTTCGTTGCTTATCGAAGAATTACGCGACAAGCAGCAGCTCGTCAGCAGCATCGCCGCCAGCGACGACACGCCCGCCTACGTCAAAGGCACGTTCTTTATCCAGATGCAGCTCGACGCGGACAAAGTAAAGCCGGCGACGGACGCGTTGCTCAAAATTTTGGAATCGGTGAAGAAAGACGGCATGGACGAGCAGCGCCTGGCCCGCGCCAAGACCCTCCTCCGCGCCGCGCGGGTGAAGCGGCTACAGACCGCCGAGGAAATCGCCGGTTCGCTCGCCGACGACTTCCGCACCACCGGCGACCCCCATTTCAGCGACAAGTACCTCGACCGAATCGACAGGATCACGCCCAAGCAGGTGCAGGCCGTCGCGAAAAAATACTTCGACACCGGCAAGCTAATGACGACCGCCCTTTTCCCCGCCGATTGGGCCGGCTCGAAGGGGTTGCCCAAGGCCGAGGACCTTCTCCGCGGCGTCAGCCCCGCGTCCCAACCCGCCGCGACCCAGCCCGTCGTCGCGTCCGCCGTGCAGCGCGTCGAGCTCGACAACGGGACGATCCTTCTCCTCAAGCGCATCACCACCTCCCCCACCGTCGTGATGAGCATGTACAGCCTCGGCGGAGTGACGGCCGAGGACGAGAAGACCAACGGCCTTGGCAACCTCACCATGCAGATGCTGATGCGCGGCACCAAGACCCGCAGCGCCGAGCAGATCGCCGAGTTCTTCGATTCAATCGGCGGCGAGATGTCGGTCGCCTCGGGCAATAATTCCTGGACCTGGACGGCGAGTTGTCTGAAGGCTGACTTCGCAAAAGCCTTCGAGGCGTATGCCGACGTGGCCACCAACCCCGCCTTCGCCGAGGACCAGGTTGGCCCGCTGAAGAAGCGCATCGAGGCGGCAATCAAGAGCGAAGACGCCGACTGGTCGCAGCAGGCGATCCGCTATTTCAAGAAGCAGTATTACGGCCCGCAGCATTCACCCTACCAGTTTATGCCGGAGGGCACCGAGCAAAACGTCCAGACGTTCACGGCGCAGCAGATGCGGGATTGGTACACGACCAAAGTGATGAACTCACGCCGCGTTCTGGCCATTTACGGCGACGTGGACCTCGACAAGGCGAAGGCGCTGGCTGCGAACCTGCTGGGCAAAGGGCCGAAAGTTGCCGCAGGCCCAGCGGCCGCCGTGCCGGCGGCAGCCGCGGGAGATTTGGGCAACGACACGCCCCACCCGGCGACGGCCTCCGTTAACGTCCAGCGCGTCGAAGTGCAGAAGACCGAGCAGGAAGGCATCGCCGGCGTGGTGATCGGCTTCAACGCGCGCCCGGTGGTTGGTGACAAGGACACCTACCCCTTCACGATGGCCAAGACCGTCACAGGCGGATTCACCTACCCGACCGGCTACCTCTTCGAAACCCTCCGCGGCCGGGGCCTGGTCTACATGGTCGAGTCGCAAACCATCCCGGGCCGCGAGAAACAGTTGCCCGGCACGTTCCTCGTCTTCGCCGGCTGCGACCCCGGCAAGGTGAACGAGGTGGTGGACTTGTGCCTTGAGAACATCGCCCGCCTCCAGGGTACGCCGCAGGATATCAACGAGACGTGGTTCAACCGGGCCAAGGAGCTGATCGACGTCGCGGACGCGATGGAGCACGAAACACCCGGCGCCCAAGCCTCCGTTGCGGCGATCAACGAACTCTTCGGCCTCGGCTACGCCTACCACGACGAGTTCCCGAGGAAGATTCGTGAAGTGCAATTGTCGCAGGTGCAATCGCTCGCCAGGAGCCGGCTCCGCGACTGCATCGTCACCATCAGCACGCCCACGCCCGACGTGGTAAAAACCAAGCCCGGAGAGCGGAAGTACCCGAGCTTCCAGCCCGTGGACCTCACCCCCCGCGGCGTCCAGCATGACACGGGGGCGGCTGGGAAATAAGCATGTGGCACAGCCGCACTCGGCTGTGTCGTCAGTTTCCGCCTTAGGCGGAACACAGCCGAGGGCGGCTGTGCCACATTGTGAACTTAGTCCGAGCTGTGCTACACGGCTGGGAAGAGCCTCTCATGTACGACCGCAACACGACCCTCCAGCAATTCCTCGACGCCGCGGCGGCACGCCAACCCACGCCGGGCGGCGGGAGCGTCACGGCCCTTTGCGGGGCGCTTGGCGCGTCGATGGGTGAGATGGTGATCAACTACAGCATCGGCAAGAAAGACCTCATCCAGTTCGAGGCCACCCTTCGCCCGGCGCTGGCCACGCTCCACCGCGCCCGCAAACTGCTGCTGGAATTAATGGTCGAAGACCAGTCGGCGTACACCGCCCTCACTGCCGCCCGCAAGCTCCCCGCCGGGCCTGAGCGCGAAGAGCAAGTCGCGGCCGCGCTCCTCGCATCCATCCGCACGCCCGAGGCCATCGGCGCGACCGCCCTGGCGATCCTCGAGACGTGCGGCCCGATCATCGATTGCGTCAACTATCATCTCCTGTCCGACCTGGCCGTGAGCGCCGATCTGGCGATGGCCACCGTGCGCTGCGCCGTCTACAACGTTCGAGTCAACCTCTCGGACGCCACCGACCCCGCCGACCGCCAGATGATCGAGGCCACCATCGATCACCTGCTCGCGCGTGCCACGGCCCTCATCCAACAAATCAGCCCGCGGATCTGGGCCCGCCAGGCCAAAGGGGCATGAACGAGTGAAGAAAGGGCGGCCCGGCGTTCGATAAACAGCTATTAGAAGAAATGGCCAGCGACCCACGTGATTACAAGCTCGATCTTTCCAATGCCTCGGCCGGCGCGCCATCGCCCGGCGCCTCACCCCAAGCCCGCCCCTATCTGAGCGTCCTCTTCGCCTGCTGCAACGTCTACCAGCGAATCTACCGCTCGCCCGACGGCAACACCTATCAAGGCCGCTGCCCCCGCTGCGCCAAGACCGTCCGCTTCGCGGTGGGCGAGGGCGGCACGAGCGCGCGGACCTTTATCGCCAGCTGATTTTCGGGTGGATCGGTGGCATCAGGTCGCGGTAACTGTGAACAAGGACGCGATAAGCCCCACTCCCGTGTATGCGGCGCCGGTTGACTGGTCCAGATCGTTGCCGCTCTGGTAGGTAAGGGTATTCCCGTTTTGCGGGTCGTGCCGGCCCAGTGAAAATGTAGTGCCTCCCGGGACAGGGCCGACGGCGATCGTCAGGCTTCCCAGGTAGATCTCGTTGGCTGGCGTGGCAGGGCTGGCGCCGCCGCCTGTGTTGGCGAGCTGCACGCCGGGAGCGGCGAAGGAAATTGCTTCGATCAGAAGCGCGTCCGCGGCAGTGAAATTGATTCCGGACGGGCCGGCAAAGTCAGACGTATCGGCGGCAAGGCCGGTGATCGATGCGTCCGACCCCGAGACCCGCAACACCCCCGCCCCCGCCGCGAACAGCCCGACTCCTGCGAGCAAGGAACTGTATCCGGCGTCGAGGGTCTCCTGAAGGTACAGCCTCACCGTCACCGTGGACCCCGAGGCGGCGGTATAGGAGGCGTGATCGGTCACGTATTGATATCTGACCCCGGCCGGCGTGGTGTCGCCCGCGACCGTGCCGGGATCCGAATTACCGCCCGCACTCACCGCCCGGACGCGGTAGAAATAAGACGTCAACGCCGCGAGGCCGGTGTCGCTCGCATGGACTACGCCCGCCGGTGTCGTGCCCACCGCAACCCAGCCCGTTGCGCCGTCGGCCGAGCGCTCGATGATGAAGCCTTGTTCGGAGCTCACGTCATTCCAGGTGAGATCGATCCGCGTGCTGGTGGCGGCATGCACTGCGAGGCTTTGCGGCGCTGTCGTCGGTGTGATGGCTTGTGCGATGTTACCGGCTGCCGACAGCGCGCCGCCGCAGGTGGCGACCACCTCAAACGCGTACCCTGTCGCGGGCATCAGGCCAGTAGTGTGAAAGAGCGTGGAATGAATTCCGGCAGTCCCGACAACGGTAAAGTGCGCCCCCCCGTCCGTGGACGCCAGCACTTCAAATCCCGTTGCGCCGGTAACGTCGTTCCAAGTCAGGTCGATCTGCGTGGCGGAGACCGATGCCGCGCTCAAACCGCCGGGCGCTAGGGGCGGCGTGGTCGCGCCGGCCGGGGAACTGGGGGCGGATGCGCCGCGCGAATTCGTCGCGCTGACCTCGTAGTAGTATTTCGTGGCCGGTACGGCGGCGGTGTCGTCGAATGAGAGCTGCGACGCGGCGGTTGTGCCGAGGGTCGTGAAGCCTATCCCGTCCGTGGAGCGCTGGACGGTGTACCCGGCAGCATTGGCTGCCGCGGTCCAAGAAAGGCTTACGTGTGTGGATGACGCAGCGATCGCCGTCAGGCCCGCCGGCGCGGCGGGCGCAAGCGTCGGCAGTAAATTGGAGTTGGCCGTCAGCGCTTTGGCGGGGATGACCTGTGTCTTCTGCCGGGCGCTCGACCAAAGCACCTGGATGGAACCGGCGGCGCTGCCGGTTTGGAAAGAGTCAAGCCGCAGGTCATATGCGGTGCCGGCGTGAAGCTTGATCCTGCCCGTGTCGCTTTTCAGTCGGTGGGCCTTCCAGTCGTTAACGAGCTGCTTGCCGTTGACCCAGAGCCTTGCGCCGACGTTGCCGCGGATAGTGAACGTGTAGGTTTGGTTGAAGCCTGCAGTGACTTGCCCCGTCCATCGGATGGAGAACGGACGGCTCGCGACGGCCGGATCGGGCGTGACGCCCCAATTGAAGTTGACCGTCGGATCGGTACGCGTAAGGACAAGGTTTTGAAATGCAGACCCCAGGAAATATTGCCCGATAAGCCCGGCCGCGGCACCGGCGTTCGGCGTCGCCGCTACAACGGGCGGCCGAGGATTCGTCGTCGGCTTGGAGTGCTTAATGGATTCGGCGGGACTTCCCAAAAGCCGTTGGATGGCAAAAAAGTTCGAAGCGTCAGAAATCGAAATAATGGAAGCGGAGGAAAACGACGAGCTCAGCAAGTATCGGTTTTCCAGCAATTCGGCAAAGGGCGGGATGTTGTCGGCAAGCGATGATCTGGGCATTCCTCCACCTCAACCCCGACGGGACAAGTCGATCAAAGACGGGAGCCGAGCGGCGCGGCGCACGTCCATTTCATCGGTCTAAGAGTCAGGCGGGTTTATTGGAGGGGGAATATCGACTAGCAAGCGCGTCGCCGTGCCAGGCGTCAGAAAGATGCGGCAGCAGCAACGCAAGCGGCCACGCAGGTAAACTGCGTGGCCGCTTCTTATTTCAAGACTCTATCAACTGATGGCATTCAACTGCCAGGCGGGCATTCACCACGCCTTAGGCGCGGCGACGGCGGAGTGCCAACAGGCCGCCGCAGGCGAGCAATCCAAGGCTCGCGGGCTCGGGAGTCACGGTAACTGTGAAGGGCGTGATCGAGTTGGCCGCACCGACGACACCCGGAACCGGATCAGTATTCGGGTCCTGCCCCAGATCCAAGTCGTATCCGGTCTTCGTCAGCGTGTTGCCGCCGGGTCCCCCGGCCGGGGAGTTCGCGATAATCGAGTAGTTGTTGACGCCGGGGCCGCCCGCCGTGATGGTGACGGTCCCGATGTAGATTTCATTCGCCAAAGTATTCGGGCTGGCACCACCGCCGGTGTTTCCAAGCTGTACGTTCGGCGCGGGCGGAGTACCAATGGCAATCGCGAAGAATGCCGTATCGGTCGAAGCGTCGATCGAATTGGAGGTCGGGCCACCGAAATCACTCGTATTGGTGGCTTGGCCGGTGATTTTTGAAGGAGCGGCGACTGCCGAACTTGCGTGCTGAACTTCCGCTCCCACTGCGAACATACCGCCGTCCGACGTGATCAGCGACGTGCTGCCGCCGCTCAGCGTCTCCTTCAGGTACAGCTTTACAACAACGGGCGTATTTTGGGCCACGTCGTAATTGGTCTGATCGGTAACGTAGCTGTAGACAATAGCTGCATTAGCCTGATGTGACGCGGTCACACCAATAGCTGCGACAGCCGATAGCACCGCCAGTTTGAGTCTTGAGATCGACATGTATTCTCCGTTCTCCAATTAGAAAGGTCTAACTTACCGCCGAATCTTATTGTGCCTCGGCTCGCTCACAACGTCAAGAAAAAACTCGAAAAACATTGCGATTCAGTGAATTACAAGCACGCGGATGACCGGAATTCTTGCCCCACTTTCCAATTTACCCGGCATAGGTAAAGATCCTTCCGTAACGGCTGGCAAATTGAAGGTACGTCATTGCCCCGATCAGAAGCCCATGACCGCCGTAGTCAAAATAGAGAATGTAGCTAGAGGAGCCAAGGCTGCTGCCGAACGCAGTTCTGAATTGCAGATAATCGTTCGATCCGACACGCTTATCGCCGTCAACGTCCCCGAATAGCCGGTGAAAGGTCTTCACCGAGTCCCCGCCGATAAGATGCTGCGACAGCGCGTCGCTAACCAGCCCCCCATGAAGGGTAACCGTGTAAATACCGTCAACTAGGCTGCCAGAGGCATCACTAAACGCGGTGCCGGACAAAATCGGCACAACCCAAGTAATGCCTCCGTCAGTGCTGGTCGGTGCTCCAAGGGCTGCCGAGGCGTTGGACGGGGCACTGCCGTCATTCAATCCGCTTCCGCCCGTGTTCAGCAGGGACAACGTCACGGCCCCCGCCGCCAGAGACACGGGATGGTCGAACGCGAACGTCAGGCTCCGAACCTCTGAACGCTGCACGTTCCCGTCGGCAATTTGGGTGGTTTTTAGGGTTGGTCCCGCCGACGTGAGATCAGAAATTAGCCTGTTAGCGACCGGCGACCCCAAGCCGGTAACCAGGTCGTACCCGGCCGGAAGCGGGTTTGCCGTGGGGATGGACGTGTCACTCGTAATGTCGTGGAAATCGGATGAGGGCAGTTTATAGAGTGCCGGCAAAGTTTGGGTGGGCCCATCGAGCGTACCCTGGCCTACCAAAACGCGGCCCTGATTGACGATCGCCATCAACCCAGCCCACATTGGACATGCCAGGCTGGTTCCTCCTTGCAGAAACCCTGAAAGCCAGGGCGTATTGACCCCGTACGCCGCCGAGTCACAAATGGCGACGCCCGTGCTGGGATCAGCCTCAATGGAGACGTCGGGAATGGTGCGCCGAGTGGTTGAAATTCCGTTGACCTTCCCCAATTGGTAGGTCGGCTGCTTTTCATAAGCACTGATGCCCCCTCCGCTGTTGACCCAGCCATTCTCACTCGCCCAACTGTTGTCCGAGTTGACGTGAATGGCGGTACCCCCGACGGCCACCACATTCGGCGAGTATGCCGGGTAATCGCCCGGACTGCCCATGTCCCCCGTCGCGGCCAGGAAAGTCACCCCGTTGTGGTTGGCCGGCGTGGTGAAATACTTATCAAAACCCCAGGTGGCAGAACCTTCGAAGGAAAATTCCGTCCCACCGAAACTCATCGAAACCACCGAAACCCCTGCCGCCCCGCGGGCCCAATTTACCGCGCCCTGAATCAGGTCAGCCCACGCGGCCGTCGCGGCCTCCACCAACATAATATTGGCCTTAGGCGCCATGACGTGCGCCCACTCGATATCGAGCGACGCTTCCACGTCCCAACCGTGTGTCGGATCGACGGCGGGCATCGTCGAGCCGCCCGATTGGTTTACTTTCGTGAACGTCGGCATGCCTGGAACAGGATTCGAAGCGCTGGCGAAAGTCGGCAAACCGAAGGCGGCCGAGAATGTGTTCAAGTCGGCGAATGCGTTGGGGTCATCGTACGCGCCAATAATCGCGATCGTCTGTCCCGCACCGTCCCCTTGGTCGCCCCCAAAAACCAGATTGCCGGCACCGTACGGCCCCAATCCGTAAGCGCTCCGCATCTGCGAAGGGGTGGTCGTTCCGGCCTGGGGCACCGTGTCACCCAATGGACGTACGCCCGACCACCCAAGGCTATGGCGCATTGCTATCGGCTGGGCCGTCCAATCCAAACGCCCGGTAGCACGGTGATCATAATTGACCGGTTGGGGAATATGGGCTGCGGAACTGTGATGCGGCGAAACGCTGAGAAACAGCCGCGACTCGAGCTGATCGATGATGCATGTCAACCGACGACGCCCCGGCGGCCGCGCCGCTCCGAATACGGCTCTGCGACCCGTGGGTCCGGTTGTACCAGCTCGCTTTGAGCTGGCCTTGGCGGTCGAGTGCATTTCTTCCTCCTCAACAACGACCCATCCCCAAACGGGCATCAGTAATCGCGTTGCTGTTACCGCCGTCTCGCCTCCCCTCAGATTTACCTAGCCATCTTCGTCTAGATAGGCGGCATGTTTAGCCGCCACGAATGCGACAAAAATGGAACCGATTTGCTGCTAGACGGTACGCGGTTCGCGCGGTGCTAGTTCCCGTTAACGCAAGAATAAAAAAGCCACGCAGCGGCACTGCGTGGCTTCTTAAGTAGCAGGATTTACAAAGGCCCGGCATCCAACGTCAGAAACCGAGCCTTCAATGTCGCGCGATCAGGCCCTT
>JAQGHH010000323.1 GCA_028288945.1 Phycisphaerales bacterium | reverse complement strand
CTGCTGCTGGACGAGCCCGCGGGCAACCTCGACCCCCGCGCCCGCATCGAGATGCGCGAGCTGCTCAAGGAGCTTCAACGCCGCGATAAAACGATCCTCATCAGCTCCCACATCCTGCCCGAGCTGGCCGACCTGTGTAACAAGGTGGGGATCATTGAGCAGGGCGAGTTGATCTACAGCGGCCCAGTCGCCGACATCGTCAAGCGCGCCAAGGGCGGCACCGTGCTGCACGTCGGCGTCGCCGAAAACCAGGACCTCGCCGCCGCCCTGCTCAGCCAGGACCCCAACGTCGCCACCGTCAACGCCAACAATGGCTACATGGAAGTCGCCCTAAAAGACGGGGTAAACGATTTCAGCTTCGTCCCGCAACGGTTGCTGGGCGCTGGCTATCGATTGACGCTGCTAAAGGAAGAAGAAGTGAACCTGGAAACCGCGTTCATGCGGCTGACAAAAGGAATGGTGCAGTGATGCAGCTCGGCCCTGCCACACCAAGCGCACCCTGGCTTCCAGAACCCTGAACCCCGAACCCTGAACCCTATGTTGGGCATCGCCGAATACTTCTGGCGCCTCATTCCCGCGAACCCCATTCTTCTGCGCGTCGTGCAGATGAACGGCAAACGGCGGCGCGACCTGTTCATCCGTTGCGGGTACCTCGGCCTGCTCATCGGCGTCGTGATCTTCTCTTTGATGAGCGGCAGCACCAGCACCGGCAATCTCTCCGAGCTCGCCAAGACCAGCGCCACGCTTTTCCAGGTCCTCAGCTATTGCCAGCTCGCCCTCGTCGCCCTGCTCGCGCCGATCTTTACCGCCGGGGCGATCACACAGGAGAAGGACAGCCAGACCTACGACATCCTCCTGGCCACCCCGCTCACCAACGGTCAGATCGTCCTCGGCTCGCTTCTCTCGCGATTGTTCTTCGTCATCGCCCTGCTCATCAGCGGGATCCCGGTCTTCTCGATCACGCAGATTTTCGGCGGGGTCGCGATCAGTGCGATCGTGCAGTCGTTCCTCATTGCCGCCGGGACCGCGTTCGCAACTGGCGCGCTGGCGATGGCCATCGCGGTCTTCAAGGTCGGCACACGTCGGACCATTTTCAGCTTTTACCTGTTCATCGTGATCTACATGGTCGGGACGTTCGTGCTCGATCAGGTTCCGTACTTCAAGATCTCCACGCTGAACACGACGACCAACGTCGTCGAGATGTCCAAGACGAGCTGGCTGACGGGGATCAACCCGTTCCTGGCGCTGCGGACGATCTTCCACGAATCCAGTTACACGCCCCCGCTGATGGCCGACCTGCCCAAGGGGTTGACCGGCTGGCCCTGGGGCTGGTACCTGACCAACCCCGCCGGGTTCTATACGACGTTCATGTTCTTTATCAGCTTCGTGCTGATCTCCCCGTCCATCTTGATGCTGCGGCGGCTGGCGCAATCAACGACGTCGCTCCAGACGCACATCATGCAGCGGCTGGGGATCACGCGGGGCGACCGCACGCGCAAGCCGCGCACCGTCTGGAGCAATCCCATCGCGTGGCGCGAAGCCCGCACCAAGGCTTCCGCCGCCCGCGCCTCCGTCCTCCGGTACGGCTTCATCGCCGCCGGCCTGATCGGCGCGGTGGTCATCGCCGCCCTCTACGGCATGCGCCAGGCCCCCAGGTATGCCAGCATCATCGACGTGAACTCATACAACCCCGACACCAAACAGCTCGCGGTCTACACCAACGGCGAGCCTCAGACTCTCCTGCTCACCAGTGGGACGTCGATCACCTACACCGATCTCCAGCTTCCCAAAGACGAGAAAAAGGATGGCGCGACGATCCAGTTGTCGGATCTCCTCTCGCTGCTTTCGAGCGAGCCGATGTCGGTGCAAGCGCAGCCCAACGTGAACAGCGGGGCGACGTACTGGCTCAAACTCGACGTCTACCACACCGGCCGCCGACTTAGTGCCCCCGAGGCCCGCACGGCGCTGCTAGGCGTGGCGACGATCGAGTTCGCCGTCATCCTGCTGATCGTCACCAACGCCGCGGCATCCACCGTCACGCGCGAAAAAGAAGACGGCACGCTCGACCTTCTGCTGACGACCCCCATCACCAGCCGCTATTACATATGGGGCAAGCTTCGGGGGTTGGTGAGCTTCGTGCTGCCGCTGGTGGCCGTGCCGGTGGCCAGCGCGATGATCTTCGTGATCTACGATTGCGTCCGCCGATTCAGCAACTGGAGCGATCCAGGCTTCCAATGGATCGTCCTCCCCGAGGCGGTGCTCCTGCTTCCGGGGATGCTGGTGATCGTGGTGGCTTTCGCGGCGATCCTGGGGATGCAGATGTCGCTGCGCTGCCGCAAGACGGTGGTCGCGGTGATGAGCAGCGTGGGAATCGTGGTAGGCGCGTGCGGCGCCCTGGGGTGGTGCGGCTATTCACTACTTCAAGGCTCGAAGAACACCGGCATCATGGGTCTCATCGCAGCCGGCTTCAGCCCCTTCACTCTACTGACGGTCCTGATCGACCCCTACACGTTCGCCAGCGACTCCTTCACCGCTGACGAGGCCGCTTCCAGCCGCGTCTGGGTCTTCGTCGTCTGCTGGATCGGCGTCGCCGCCTACACGGCGGTCGTCTGGACGATGTACAAATCAATGGTCAAGAACTTCGACATGACCATCCGCAAACAGTCGCGGTAAGAAGGGGATCGCGAATTCTGCAGGCCCATATTCCTTCTTACGCCCTCTCCCGGAGTACCGGGAGAGGGAACTGAAGGTTCGATGGCCCCTTTTGTATTTATCGGCCTCACCTAATCCCTTTCCTTTTGGCTCCGCCTATTCTACTGTTCACTGGGCACCTAACCCCTCCACGCCATGGACCAAAAAACCGACCGCCTTATCCCCGGGCCCCGGCATCATTCCCAATTCTGGCAGAACGCGCATCAATACTTCGACCGCGTTTACGCCACCATGAACCTCGACCCGGTCTGGCGGGCCGTCCTTTCCACGCCCAAGCGCGTCCTCACCGTCTCCTGCCCCGTCAGGATGGACAACGGCGGCATCCAGGTCTTCACCGGCTACCGCGCGCAACACAACAACGCCCGTGGGCCGTTCAAGGGCGGCATCCGGTATGACACCGCCGTCAACATGGACGAGGTCATGGCGCTGGCCATGCTCCAGACCTGGAAAAACGCGCTGGTCGATCTCCCCTACGGCGGCGCGAAGGGCGGCGTGGTCTGCGACCCGCGCCAGCTTTCCATGGGGGAAAAAGAGCGCCTCACCCGCCGCTACACCAGTGAGATTATGCCCATCATCGGCCCCATGCAGGACATCCCCGCGCCCGATGCGGGAACGGACGCGCAGATCATGGCGTGGGTGCTCGACACGTATTCAATGATGGTCGGCCAGCAGTCGTTGGGCGTGGTGACGGGCAAGCCCGTCACGCTCGGCGGGTCGGTCGGCCGCGAAGAGGCCACCGGCCGCGGCGTCATGAATATCCTGCGCAAGTTTCTTTCCACACAGAACAAAAAGCTCGAAGACGTGCGCATCGCCGTCCAGGGATTCGGCAACGTCGGCTCCCAC
>JAQGHH010000313.1 GCA_028288945.1 Phycisphaerales bacterium | reverse complement strand
GGCGGTCTTCGCCGCGGAAGATGGCCTGGCGGTTGGCGCCGATCATCTGGACGCCGTACTTCGTGAAGATGCCGCGGTCGTAGCAGGCCATGGCGGTGTTGAGGCCGGTCTGCCCGCCGAGCGTGGGGAGCACGGCGTCGATCGGCTGCGGGCCCTGCGCCTCGCGGGCGAGAATTTTCTCCACCGCCTCGGGGGTGATGGGCTCGATGTACGTGGCGTCGGCGAACTCCGGATCGGTCATGATCGTGGCGGGATTGCTGTTGATCAGGACGACACGGTAGCCCTCTTCCTTCAGAGCCCGGCAGGCCTGCACGCCGGAATAATCGAATTCACACCCCTGCCCGATAACGATGGGGCCGGAGCCGATGATGAGGATGGAGTGGATGTCGGTACGTCGTGGCATAATGAGTTTTCTGCTTCCCGTCCGGGCCAAAATTCGCACCACTGTACAGACGGCGCGCGGGATTTCAAACCGCGCCCGGCGGGGGCGACAACGTTAGCCGTAGCGACTGATTGTGGCGAATCCGCCTTCCCGGCGCGGGGCAGGCATTCTTGTCTGCTCCACCGGAAAACCGCAGTCGACTTCGTGTATCGGGAAGTAAAACGCCCGGCAATGATAGGAACGGGATAACGTAGTGGCGAGATTCAAGCCTGCGGAACACGCTCACGGATCGACATCGGCCGACGATGGCTCCGCTCGCCCCTGTTCCGCTACGATCCGCCCTAGTTCCAACAGTTCGTCCGATGGCGCCGGCTCGGGCTCTTCCGTCGCCACAGGCTCCTCTTCCACCACTACGGCCAGCGGTGTTTCCACGTGCAGGAGAATTTGCTCGGCTTCTTCGGGCGATACGGCGCCGCGTTCGACAAGCGACGCGATCAGACCGGCGATGTAGTCCCGCAGCCTGGCGTTCTCGGTCGTGGCGTCCGCCATCCGCCGCACCATTTGGATGACCCGCGGCGTATCGTCCGGCGCCAGCAACTGAACCGCCCCAGCGATCTTCTTATGCGCTAATTGCTTCAGCCCGTCCGGTTTCGCCGCCCGGCTGAACGTCCTGTGGTTCGCGGGATCAAAGAACCGCCCGCATTCAGGGCACCGATCCTCCGGCAACCCGCGCAGGTCATAAAAACACCCCAGGCAATACATCGATATGCTCGAAGGCAGCGGCCCCATCCTCCGGATCATACCCGACCGCCTTCCGTCGCTGTAGCCTGATGACCGAACCTGGCACGCCTTGCGCGTTCGGGATTTGCAGGACTCGCGTCGGGCTTGTCGTTTCGTACGCGCACGGCAGCGGCTCCGCACTTCCATTCGCAAACCGCAAATCTAAGATCGCAAGTCCCCATGATTCCCATCGTCCTACATCACGGCCTCTTCGGCTTCAGCAACTTCCAGCTCGGGAAGCTCAAGCTCTCCTATTGGGCCGGCGGGATCGACCGGGCGATCGCGGCCCGCGGGCATCCGCTTATCGTTTCGCACGTGCACCCGACTGCCGGGATCGCTACGCGGGCGAGACAACTCAAGGAGACGATCCTCAAGCAGCTTCACATTCTCGGGCGCAGCGGGGAGGGCGTGGTCGTCGTCGCGCATTCGATGGGCGGGCTCGACGCGCGGTACATGATCCATCGCCTGGGGATGGCGGACCAGGTGCGCGCCCTCGTCACCATCTCCACGCCCCACCGCGGCAGCCCCTACGCCGATTGGTGTTTGCTCAATCTTGGCCAGCGCCTCCGCGGGATGCAGCTCATGCAATTCCTAGGGCTCGACGTGCAGGCGGTTTCCGATCTCACGACCGCAAGCTGCCGGGCGTTTAACGAGGAGGTGCCCGATTCGCCGGGGGTGCGGTATTACTCGATCAGCGGCAGCCGGCCGCGGAACAAGATCCCGCCGTTCGCGCTGCACTCGTGGAAGATCGTGCACGACGCGGAGGGGGACAACGACTCGCTCGTGTCGGTCATCAGTTCAAAATGGGGGAAGCACCTTTGCGTCTGGCCGGCGGACCATTTCCACGAGGTCAACAAGCGTTTCGTGCTGGAGTTCAAGGACGCGACGGGGGACATTACGCCGTATTATCTGCGGATGCTGGATGACCTGAAGGCGGACGGCGTGGAGATGGGCGCCGGTGGGCCAATTCCGAATCCCCGAAATCCGAATTCCGAGTCAAATCCGAATGACGAATGCCCGACGGCGTGAAATTGCGATCGCGGTGCAGCTCTTGTGAACCTTTGCGGGGCATCGTCTACTAAACTGACAAGTTGCACTGTCACTCACCGTTTTACTGGGAGGCCCGCATGCGATTCACTTTCATCGTGTTGCTCATGGTCGGATCGGCGTTTACGGCCGGTTGCTCGACAAGCGCATACATGGACCCCACGTCGGTAGCGAGGGAAGGGCCGACGGCCGACGTGCCCGGGTCGATCGGCTTACCCGCCTCACTCTTCAAGAGCGATCAGGCGGTTATGAGCAACGAGGACATTGAGAAGATTCTGTCCTCCAAAGTCTACCCGCCCAGCCGCGGGCGGATGGCGGTGGTGCGGATCGGCGGGCGCTACCCGGTGGGCCGGACGTGGTGGTCGGAGAACGTCGCGCAGCTCGAGCAGCAGAGCACCGACGGGCTCGTCAACACCTTCCGCTCCAGCCCGCGCCTGAGCAAAGTGGTGGTGCTGCCGACCATGTTGACGCCGGCCCAAACGACCGTCCCCTACCTCCGCGAAGCCGCGGCACGCGTGCAGGCGGACACGCTGCTCGTCTACCGAACCTTCACGCAAAACTATCAAAAGCAGCGCTTCTTCGGCAACGATGAGGTACACGCCTATTGCACCGTCGAGGCGGTATTGCTCGATACGCGCACGGGCATCATCACAGATGCGTCCGTCAAGACGCACAACATGCTGGCGGGTCGAAGCTCAAAGGACATCGAGTTCGAGGAGACCGTCGCCCGCGCCGAGCAGCAGGCGACCGGCGCGGCGCTGGCCGAGGCCGCGGCGGAACCGGTGCGTAACCTGAACGCCGAGCCCATGCCGCCGGTGCCGACGACGCAGGCAGCGCGGGCGGGGGAATAGCCCGTAAGGTGGCGGGAATGTCCGCGCCATCAGTTCATCCAAGCTCTTCCATGAACTGCCTCAACGCACGGTTTACTTGCGCGGGTTGCTCCATCGCCGACATGTGCCCCGCGCCGCGGACCAGCGCCAGCTTCGCGCGCGGGATTTGCTTTGCCATCGACTCCGCGACGCCGGGCGGCGTAAGGGCGTCCGCGTCCCCGACGATCACCAAAGTTGGCGCCGGCACCGACGGCAGCTCGCTCGTCACGTCGGGACGGTCGCGCAGAGCCGTGAGGGCGTATTGGATCGCCAGGGGAGAGCAGCTTTCCATCATCGCCCGCAACGGTTTCACCACATCGGGCCGGTGATCGATCGTGTCGGGCGAGAGCATTTTCGGCAGCATCATGTCGGCGATCGCCTTTGAGCCCTGCGTCCGCGCGATCTCGATCATCTTATTGCGGTTGGCGATTTGCTCGGAATTGTCGCCGTCCGCCTTCGTGTCCATCAGCACCAAGCCGCGGAGATCCATGGGATACTTGCGGACGAAATTGAGGGCCACGTACCCACCCATGGATAGCCCGCCCAGCACGCAGGGCAGCGCCTTGAGCGCGGCCAACATCGCGTGAATGTCATCCGCCAATGAAGGGATCGTAAAAGGCCCCGGCGGTTGCGAGCCACCGAACCCGCGGAAGTCGGGCGTGATCACCCGGCAGCGGGATGACAGATCCTTCACCTGCGCCTCCCACATCCGCGAATCGACCGGAAACGCGTGCAGAAGGACGAGCGTTGGGCCGGCCCCTTCGTCCGTGTACGAGATCTCGGCTCCCTCAAAGATTTGCGTGGGCATGGTGGCCGAATGTAGACCACATGAGGCCCGGCCACCAAGTAGTAAAACAAGAAATGCGGGCGGTGTTTTCGGTATGGTGCGCCGGTGTGGCAGGCCGGCCGCCGGGCGTTTGACCGGGGGGCGGTGGGAGGTATGATCCGCCCACCTTAACACCCTCAGCTCGGTAAGGGCCGGACCAGCCGTGTAAAAACATCGGCCCTTGTAAGTATTGGTATTCCATGCCCTTAGACTCCGAAAATCTCGAGCTGACCGATTTTCTCGACCTCGCCACGTTGCAGGAAATCCAGGACAGTTTCACTGCCATGGCCGGCGTGCGCGCCACCATCGCGGACGCCTCGGGGAAGGTGCTCACCCAACGCCAGCCGACGCCGGAATTCCTGCGCCGCCAGCGGGCGCTGGCGGAGCACGGAACCCTCGGCCGGCACGAAGGGGAATTCGTCGCACCGATCGTGGTCAACGACCAGCGGCTGGGGACGATCCGCATGGAGCTCAACGGCGCGGCCAACGACTCACCCGACGGGCTCGACGATGCGAAGCTCGCCGAGCTGGCGGGCAAATTCGAGCTCCCCCCCGAGCGACTGCGGACGCTCGCCGGCCAGCTTGTCGGGGGCAAGGACGTCCGCCCCGCCGCCATCCAGTTCATGTTTCTGATGGCCAACGCCATCGCGCGCCTCTGCTTCCAGGAGTTCCAGCTCCGCCAGCGGATCAACGAGCTAACGGCGGTGTACCACGTCGCCATGATGCTCGGCGAAGCGCGCGACCTGCAGCGCGTGCTGAAACGCACCGTCCGCGTGGTCTGTGAAGTGATGCAGACCAAGGCCGCATCCTTGCGGCTCGTAGACGAAGAGCACGACGAGCTGGTGATCAAAGCGGTCTACAACCTTTCGGATGAGTACCTGGCCAAAGGCCCGGTGAGGATGAGCACCGCCGCGATCGATAAGATCGCGCTCTCCGACGAGGGCTTCGAATACGTTCGCAACATGGCGACCGACCCGCGCATCCAGTACCCGCAGGAGTCGATGCGCGAAGGCATCGTGTCGATGCTCTCGGTGGGACTGCGCTACAAGGGCAAGCCCATCGGCGTGCTCCGCGTCTACACGGAAGAAGAGGCGGCCTTTACTCCCCTGAGGATTGACCTGCTCAAAGCCGTCGGCGCGCAGGCCGCCGCGGCCATCGAAAACGCACGGCTCCTAGCCGAGGCGCGCGAGTCCGAGGCTTTGGAAAAACAAGTGCGCATGGCGGCGGACGTGCAGCAGCGGATGGTCCCGCAGAAGCCGCCGGTCATGCCCGGGCTGGACCTGGCGAGCGTCTACGTCCCCTGCTTCGAGTTGGGGGGCGACTTCTTCGACTTCATCCCGCTGCCCGATCAAAACCTCGGCCTGGCGATAGCCGACGTCAGCGGCAAAGGCGTCCCCGCGAGCCTGATCATGGCGAGCGTGCGCGCGTTCCTGCGGGCGCAGGTGGACAACGTCTACTACCTGTACGAGGTGATCCGCCGGATTAACCTGATGCTTTTCCGCGACACGAAGCCGAGTGAATTCGTGACGCTTTTCTATGGGGTGCTCAACGCTCAGACCCGCCGCTTCACTTATTGCAACGCCGGGCACCCGCCCGCACTGCTGCTCCGCGCCGGCCAAATCACCGAACTGTCCGGCGACAACATGGTCCTGGGCATCAGCCCCGATGAGGACTACAAGCAGTTCATGACCGATCTGCAGAAGGACGACCTGCTGCTGCTCTACACGGACGGAGTAACCGACGCCATCAACTTCGACGGCGAACGCTTCGGCCGCCAGCGCCTCAGCGAAGTCTTCAAAGCCGGCGGCCCGACGGCGGAGGCCGTTGCGCAAAACGTGCTATGGGAATTGCGCAAGTTCGTGGGGCTGGTAAAAAGGCCGGATGACATCACGTTGATCGTGGTGCGGGTGGTGTGAGTACTATGCGATCCCTAGGCATGTAGCATGAGCAGCGGAAGACGTCATGAAGATCCCATGCGACAAAAGCAAGATTCCGGCTCCCCGACGCAAGATGAGTTCGCCCGAAGCACGCGCATACGTCAATCAAAAATTCGCCCCCGCGCTGGCCAGGCTTGCCAAGAAGTGAGTTCAGGGCCCCGTGAACAGGGTTTGTGAAAGGACCCAGCCCCTAAGCCAGCTTGCGGCCCGGCCTGACCCAAAACGCCATCCGCCGCACGCCGCGGACGAGTTTTCCCCGCCATTTAAGAACGCGAATCCGTAGCTCCAGCCGCTGAAGCGATCCGTCGCCGGGTTGGAGGGTGAGCCCTTTTCTCACCCACGCCAGCGCCTCGTCATGCCGGCCCAGATGTTCGCAGGC
>JAQGHH010000166.1 GCA_028288945.1 Phycisphaerales bacterium | reverse complement strand
TGGGCCCGGCCAGTTCGCCGATGACGGGCACCGTGCGCAGGCGGTCCACGGAGTTGACCGCGACCTTCTCGACCTGTGCGATGAGCGGCCCGGCGCCGGCCTGGCCGACGGTCGGAAAAACCTCGCGCGTTCCGATGACGTGGCGCGAAACGAGTTTGAGCTGCGTGCTGGCCGTGGCCGACGGCGCCGTGACGTTCGGCTCCGGGGCCCGGCCGCGTTCCCAGGTGAGGCCGGCGACCAGGCCCACGGAAATGAGGATCACGCCCCAAGCGACCACCGCCCCCAGTCGAAACTCGCGGCGCGGCGGCATGTAGGGCATTGGCGGGATCGGCGGCGGAATGAAGGGCGGCTTGGTCATATCGTGGGGCATCATAGCCGCCGTCGTGGATCGACGCCTCTGCGCAATAATCTGTTGCAAATACTACAAGACTTTATTAGCATCATCGTGCTTTGCGAGCTTGGGCATGGTAAACCCGAGTCCACAGAACGCCTGTGTGGTCGGATGAGATTGAGGCGGAAATCGGGAGAGGAAGATGCAAGGAAAGTGGCAAGCGGCCGCGATAGCGGCGGTTTCGGTGCTTTTGGCAACGTTCGTCCAGGCAGCACCCGTAATCCAGGCGGGGCCGGGGGCATTCAGCTACCAATACCTGACGGTCTCCGGCAACTCCGGTGCAGGCGTCATCTTCACGTCGGTTGCCGGCGCGGTCGCCGACCCGAATGCGGCAGTCGCCGGCAATTCGCAGTTCATCACAGATGACGGCGGCGCGACCCACTACTACGGCAACGTCCCGATCAGCAACTCCCCGACCAATTCGGTCAGCTATTCATTCGTCGCGTCGCCCGGCCAGATGTTCTCGGGGAACATCAGCGTGAAAGACCGGGAGACGGTGTACTCCTCCATCGGGGCGATCACCGGCGCGATCAGTCTCGACGGCGGCGCATTCACCCAGTTCGATAATGATCCGGGCGCGAACCCCAACGGTGCCGACGATCGGCGCAACAGCAACACATTGAACGTGAACGGCGCGACCAGCTTCACGATCCGCTACACGCTGACGAACCTGGCCGTGGGCCGCACGCAGTTGTTCCGATTCTCAAGCCAAGACACGCCCGCGGACAGCACGGCGACCGATGGATTTTTTGTGAGCGGATCGACGGCAGCCGCGACGCCGGAGCCCGGGTCGGCGGCGCTGCTGGCCGTCGCGGGATTCCTCGCACTGCGACGTCGGAGACGCTAGCCAAAAATCTAAGTGGCACAGGCCTCCCGCCCATCGGCGGGAGGCCTGTGCCACAAAAGAGCCACCACGCTGCCCGTCACCCCAACCGCAGCTACTCGCCCGCTACGGCATCATCTTCATCGATATCGCCGCCGTTGTCGTTCGCAGATGACGGCGATGCCGGCTCCACAGCCTTTGCATCGGGAGCAGTAGCCGGCCCGCCATCGCCCGCCGGGGTCTTCGGCGATTCCTCTGCATCCACCTGCGCCATGGCGACGAGCTTGTCTCCGTCGTCCACTTTGATCAGGCGGACGCCCTGGGCGTTGCGGCCCGTTTCTCGGATTTCGGAGACTCTGGTGCGGATGAGGATGCCTTTTTCGGTGATGAGCATCAGCTCGTCGTCGTCGCAGACGGCTTTCATGCCGACGACGTCGCCGTTGCGGTCGGAGGCGTCGATGTTGATCACGCCCGATCCGCCGCGGGATTGCAGGCGGTATTCATCGACGGCGGTGCGCTTGCCGTAGCCCTGGACGCAGGCGGTGAGGATCATGCACTCCTTGGCCGCCTCGCCCTGGGGGACGACGACCATGCCGACGACTTCGTCGCCTTCTTTCTTGAAGCGAATGCCCGTGACCCCGCCCGCCGGGCGGCCCATGGCGCGGACGTCGGTCTCTTCGAAGCGGATGGCGAGGCCTTTCTTCGTCGCGAGAACGACCTGGTCATTGCCGCTGGTGATCTCGACGGCGATGAGCTGGTCGCCGTCTTCCAGACCGATGGCGATGATGCCGTTCTGGCGGATGTTGGAATAGGCGCTCAGCGCGGTCTTCTTGACGATGCCCTTGGCGGTGCCGAAGAGCAGGAACTGCTCGCCTTTTCCGAAATCCTTCACCGCCAGAACATTGGCGACTTTCTCGCCGGGCTGGAAGGAGAGAAGGTTGGCGATGGATCGTCCCTGGCTGGTGCGGCTGAGCTCCGGGACGTTGTACACCCGCCGCTCGTAGACGCGGCCCTGGTTGGTGAAGAAGAGCAGGTAGTCGTGGGTATTGGCGATGAACAGGTGCTCGACGAAATCGCCTTCCTTGCTCTCGGTGCCCTTGATGCCGCGCCCGCCGCGGCCCTGGCTGCGGTAGGTGTCGGTCTTGAGGCGCTTGACGTACCCGCCGTGGCTGACGGTCACGACCACGTCTTCCTTGGCGATGAGGTCTTCCATGCTCACATCGGTGACGGAGCCGGTGATCTCGGTGCGGCGGTCGTCGCCGTACTTTTCCTTTATCTCTTCGATGTCCTCGCGGATGATGTCCATGACCCGCGATTCCTCGCGGAGAATCAACTCATACCCGTCGATCTCCTCGACGACCTGGCGGTATTCCTCGACGAGTTTTTCGATTTCCAGCCCGACGAGCTGGATGAGCTGCAAGCGGCCGATGGCTTCGGCCTGCGCCTGGCTGAGCAGGATCGGCTTGGCCGCACTGCGCTCCATCAGCACCTTGGGAATGCTCGCGGCGTACGGGTGATCGACGGCAACGCGGAACGCCCGCTCGCGCAACTTCAGGATGGCCTCATCCCGCGTCTTGCACGATCGGATCAGCTTCACGACTTCATCGATGTCGCACACCGCGAAGATCAGGCCTTCCAGGATGTGCCCGCGCTGCTGCGCCTTGCGGAGCAAAAACCGCGTGCGGCGGAGAATGACCTCCTTGCGGTGCTCGATGAAGTGCTGAATCAGCTCCTTGATCCCCATCGTCCGCGGCTGGCGGTTCACCAGCGCGATGTTGATCATCGGAACCGTTATCTGGCAGGGCGTGTACTGATAAAGCTGGTTGATGACCACGTTGGGGTCGCCGTCACGCTTAAGGTCCAGGACAATGCGCACGGCGTGCGCACGGCCCGATTCGTCGTTGATCGCGGAAACTTCCTTGAACTGGTCCTTCTTCACCCAGTCGGCCACCGCTTCGAGGATCGACTTGCGGACGACGCCGTAAGGGATCTCGTCGATTACCACCAGCGTCTTGCCGTTCTTCTGTTCTTCGGTGTGGAGCTTGGCGCGGAGGGTGATGCGGCCGCGGCCGTTTTTGTAGCCTTCGATGATCCCGTCGCGCCCGCAGATGATTCCCCCCGTCGGGAAGTCGGGGCCAGGGACGATTTCGAGCAGTTCGGGAAGAGTGATTTCCGGGTTCTCGATGACCTTGACGATGGCGTTGCAGATTTCCCGCAGGTTGTGCGGGAGCAGGTTGCAGGCCATGCCCACGGCGATGCCCGTGCTGCCGTTGACGAGCAGGTTGGGGAATTTGCCAGGCAGGACAGTCGGCTCCATGAGCCGCTCGTCGTAGTTGGGCTGGAAGTTGACGGTGTCGAGGTTGAGGTCGGCCATGAGCTCCTGCTCGATGGCGGTGGGCCGGGCCTCGGTGTAACGCATGGCGGCGGGGGGGTCGCCGTCGGTGGAGCCGAAGTTCCCCTGCCCGTCGATGAGCGTGTAGCGCATGGTCCACGGCTGGGCGAGGCGGACGAGGGTGGGGTAGACGATCGATTCGCCGTGCGGGTGGTAGTCGCCCGAGGTGTTGCCGGCGATCTTGGCGCACTTGAGGTGCTTGGACCCCGGCCGCAGGTTCAGGTCGTTCATCGCGACGAGGATGCGTCGCTGCGAAGGCTTGAGCCCGTCACGGACGTCGGGCAGTGCCCGGTCCATGATGGTGCTCATCGCGTAGGTGAGGTACGAATCCTGGAGCTCGCGCTCGATCTGAAGGTCTTCGATTCGTTCGGGAAGGGGGG
>JAQGHH010000279.1 GCA_028288945.1 Phycisphaerales bacterium | reverse complement strand
CTCAAAGCCGCGGCGGCGGGGATGACGGTCGTCTGCACGCTCCACTCAAACAGCGAGCGCGTCACGCTTGCGCGGTTGAAACAGCGTCTGGAGGCGGCGCTGCCGGGCTTGCAGTTTCTTCTGAGCGGGGTGGATGCTGATCCGTTTGCGGTGCGCTGAGCGACCGCGTGAGGGGGAAACCGCTGCGGACGGCATCCGCGACTTCGCCGCCCCGCTGGGCCCAGAGCCTGGAGAACTGCCCCATGTGTTGCTGCGAGCGCTTGAGCAACGTCCGCGCCAGGTCCAGGACTCGGGCCTGCATCGGGGCGTCGTGGTGCGGCAGCAAATCCTCCAGCGACACCTGCATCGCCCGCTCGGTGAGCACGACATAATCGTGCCACAATCCCAGCGCCTCCTGCATGCGCTTGAAGCTGCTCATCACGGCCGCCGGCAGCTTGTGTCCCTGCACCGCCGCCATTTCCAGCGTGTACCGAAACGCCTTGCCCGCGATGCGCACGGCGTGCGGGTCCTGGCGCTCGTCGCCGTTGCGCGATTCCTCCGCCGCGGCCAGGCGGTCGGCCTGTTCGGCGAATGAATCGAGCTGCAAGTGCAGCGATTCGGCCAGCAACGAATCCGCGGCTTCCTTCGCCTCCAGCACTTCCTCGCGCAGGCCCCACCACGTTCCCAGGCGCGACAGCACGCGAGAATGCGACCCCTTGTCCGCCGCCTCTTCCCGCACGCGCTCCCGGTCGAGGCGAAGGTGCTCCTCGAGCCACTTCACCGCCTCGGCGTGCGCCGGGGACTCGCGCAAGTCCTTAAGGTGCCCGATCATGACGTCCAGATCGCGCATCGGCCCCAGCCGTCGGCGGAGCTTTTTGAGCACGGTCGCAAAGGGCTTGCGCTGCTCATCGGAGATCACCGGCCGCAGCAGATCGAGCGCCGCTTTTAGTCGCCGGGTCGCCACCCGCGCGCGGTGAATCCCCTCCGCGTCCCAATCCTTGAGCGCCTTGGTGACGTTCCCGCGGAGGTCTTCCACGAGCTGGTCCACGTAATCCAAAAGCGGAAACTGGGACTCGGTCTTCCTTGCCATGGATTCGATTGTAAGGCCATGTGAACGCCGGGCAATGCCAGGCGGTGGACGCGTGTTGCTGTGAAGGGGCGTGGAACGTGGAACGTGCAGCGTGATGAATACTCTGACCGACAACATTTCCCCTCACGCTCCACCCTCCACTCCCCGTTTCATTTACTTTTCCGCGGTTTCCGCTAGCATGCCCCGCCTGTTTGGAGGAACTCTGACATGGCCGATCTGAAAATGGTGTATGAAAAAGACGCCCCCCTCGATGCCCTGAAGGGCAAAACCGTCGCCGTCCTCGGCTACGGGTCGCAGGGGCATGCCCACTCGTTGAACCTGCGCGACAGCGGCATCAAGGTGCTTGTTGCCAACCGCAAGGACAGCACTAATGGCCGCCTGGCGATCGAGCACGGGTTCACGCCCGTCAGCGTGGAGGAGGCGGTGCAGCAGGGCGATCTGCTGATCGTCACCCTGCCCGATGAAGTGCAGCCGGACGTGTACAATAAGTCCATCGCCCCTTATCTCAAGGCGGGCAAGGCGCTGGGCGTGACCCACGGGTTTAACGTCCATTTCAAGACGATCGTACCGCCCAAGGACGTGGACGTGCTGCTGGTCGCCCCCAAGGGCCCCGGCCATCTCGTCCGCAGCGAATACGAAAAAGGCGGCGGCGTGCCATGCCTCCTGGCCGTTCACCAGAACGCCAGCGGCAAAGCCCGTGACCTGGGCCTCGCATGGGCCCGCGGCATCGGCGGTGCACGCTCGGGCATCATCGAGACCACCTTCAAGGACGAATGCGAAACCGACCTCTTCGGCGAACAAGCCGTCCTCTGCGGCGGGCTCTCCGCCCTCATCAAGGCGGGCTTTGAAACCCTTACCGAAGCCGGCTACCCCCCTGAAATGGCCTACTTCGAGTGCGTCCATGAAGTGAAGCTGATCGTCGACCTGATCTACCAGGGCGGCCTCGATTACATGCGCTACAGCATCAGCAACACCGCCGAGTACGGCGACCTTACCCGCGGCCCCCGTCTGGTCAACGCCCAGACCAAAGCCGAAATGAAAAAGATCCTCGACGAAATCCAATCCGGCCAATTCGCCAAGGAATGGCGCGCCGAGTACGAAAACGGCCTGAAGAATTTCAAGCGATTGTACGAAGCCGACAACAACCACCCGGTCGAAGTGACGGGCCGCCGGCTGCGGAAGATGATGCCGTGGCTGAAGGCGAAGGAGCCGCCGAAGCAGGCGTAGAGGTCTGCATTTTCTGCGAAACGAAATCTGCCCGGTGTTATCACCGGGCTTTTTCATGTCTACTGATGATTGCCGTCGGCGGGCCGAGGCTGGTGGGAGCAGGTCATGCCGATACAATGTTGACCGCCATTGACGACATTTCCGAACAACTCGCGATCCGTGACAGATTCCGAAAGAAGATGGAGTTGCGACGGACTCCCGCGGAACGCTTGCGCG
>JAQGHH010000266.1 GCA_028288945.1 Phycisphaerales bacterium | reverse complement strand
CATCTGCCGCGGGAGATCGCGCTCATCGAGGTGTTTGGGCGGGGCTTTCCGGGGGTGCCGCAGGTGGCGTGTTTGGACACGGCGTTTCACCGCGATCTGCCGCGGGTGGCGGAATTGCTGCCGATCCCTCGCAAATTTTTTGAGGCGGGCATTCGGCGGCTGGGGTTTCATGGGCTCTCATACGCTTATCTGATGGAGGAGCTTGGTAGCATTGCGCCGCGCGAAGCCTCGGGGCGCGTGATCCTTGCGCATTTGGGGTCGGGGGCGAGCATGGCTGCTGTGCGTGATGGGAAGTCGGTTGATACGACGATGGCCTTCACCCCCACCGCCGGGCTTGTGATGGGCACGCGGCCGGGCGACCTTGATCCGGGGTTGCTGATCTATCTCATGCGCGAGCAGAACCTGACGCCCGAGCAGATGGATGAATTTCTCAGCAAGCGGTGCGGCTTGATCGGCTTGTCGGAAACAAGCGCAGACATGCGCGACTTGATCGCACGTCGGGATACCGACCGACGGGCGGCGGAGGCGGTGGAGGTGTTTTGCTATCAGGCGAAGAAGTGGATCGGTGCGTACGCCGCGGTAATGGGTGGGCTGGATGCGGTCGTGTTTTCGGGCGGCATTGGGGAGCATTCGCCGGAGGTGCGGGCGGAAACTTGCGCGGGGCTGGAGTTTTTGGGGTTGCGGATTGATGCTGGACGGAATAAAGCCGGGGCCGCGGTGATCTCGCGGGACGAAAGCAAGGTTGCGGTGCGCGTCATTGCCACCGACGAAGAATCGATGATTGCACGGATTACAGAACGGGTGGTCGGGACGCCGACCGATTGAACATGTAGGGGGCGTACTCGCCCACCGCGCGCACGAAACGGTGGGCGAGTACGCCCACCCTACAGACTAATCACAAAGACCACGGAGGCCACAGAGAGCACAGAGAACGAAGGCGAGCGGAACGACCGGATTCTTCTCTTTTTGGCTCGAGTTTTTCTCTGTGCTCTCTGTGGCCTCCGTGGTCTTTGTATTTCGCTCAATTCGAGGAATAAATAATGGCCGACACACTTTCAGCCGACCAGTTGCAGAAAATTGATGCTTACTGGCGGGCGGCGAATTATCTGTCGGTCGGGCAGATCTATTTGCTCGACAACCCGCTGCTCAAGGAGCCGCTGTCGCTTAAGCATGTGAAGCCGCGGCTGCTGGGGCACTTTGGGACTACGCCGGGGCTTAATTTTATCTACGCGCACTGCAACCGGATCATCCGCAAGAACGATCTGGACATGATCTACATCGCCGGGCCCGGCCATGGCGGGCCGGGGGTCGTCGCGAACGTCTACCTCGAAGGCACCTACTCCGAGGTCTACCCGAACATCTCGCAGGATGAAGAGGGGATGAAGCGGCTGTTCAGGCAGTTCTCCTTCCCGGGCGGGATCCCCAGCCACGTCGCTCCGGAAACGCCCGGCTCCATTCACGAAGGGGGCGAGCTGGGGTATTCGCTCTCACACGCCTACGGCGCGGTCTTCGACAACCCCGATCTCTGGGCCTGCTGCGTGATCGGCGATGGAGAGGCGGAGACGGGCCCGCTGGCGACGAGCTGGCATTCCAATAAGTTTCTCAACCCCGCGCGGGACGGCACGGTCCTGCCGATCCTGCACCTCAACGGCTACAAGATTGCCGGGCCGAGCGTGCTGGCGCGCATTCCGAAGGAAGAATTGGATCAGCTTCTCCGCGGATACGGCTACAAGCCTTATTACGTGGAAGGCGATGACCCGCCCAAGGTGCATCAGCAGATGGCGGCGACGCTCGACGTCATCGTTGGCGAGGTGAAGAAAATCCAACAGGATGCGCGGACCGACGGCTTCAAGGGCCGCCCCACGTGGCCGATGATCGTGATGCGCACGCCAAAAGGTTGGACGGGGCCCAAAGAGGTGGACGGGCTGCCCGTTGAAGGGAGCTTCCGTTCACATCAGGTTCCGCTGTCGGGCGTGGCGGAGAATGCCAAGCATCTGAAGATGCTCGAGGAATGGATGCGGAGCTATCGGCCGCAGGAGTTGTTTGATTCCAGCGGGAAACTCATGCCCGAGCTGGCGGAACTGCCGCCCAGGGGACAGCGGAGGATGGGGGCCAACCCGCACGCCAACGGCGGCATACTCCTGCGCGACCTGCGGCTGCCGGATTTCCGCGAATACGCCGTCGCCGTAAAGTCCCCCGGCGCAGTCGAAGCGGAAGCCACCCGCGTGCAGGGGCAGTTACTACGCGACGTGTTCAAGCTCAATGACGAGTCCAAAAACTTCCGCCTCTTCAGCCCCGATGAAACGGAGTCCAATCGCCTGGGCGCTGTGTTCGAAGTCACCGACCGCACACTCGTCGCAGAAATCCTGCCGACCGACGACCACGTGTCGCCAGACGGCCGCGTGATGGAGATGCTCAGCGAGCACCAGTGCGAAGGGTGGCTCGAAGGGTATCTGCTCACCGGCCGCCACGGCGTGTTCAGTTGCTATGAGGCGTTTATCCACATCATCGATTCGATGTTCAACCAGCACGCCAAATGGCTGAAGGTCACGCGGCACATTCCCTGGCGGCGGCCGA
>JAQGHH010000203.1 GCA_028288945.1 Phycisphaerales bacterium | reverse complement strand
TTTCCCCCTACACGCATCAGCCCGACCAGACCAACGGCATTGCCAGCACGGCGTTCTTCCCCGATGGCACACGAGGGGTCAACGTCTTCATGAAATCATCCCCCCTGGGCGCGGGGCTGACCAACGGCGCGGGGACCGATCTCGCCGGATTCGACGCAAGGGGCGATCTCCGCTGGCTCCACCCGCTGAACCTCAGCGCAATCTACAACATGCAGACGGTCGGCCAGGCCGCGCTGATCGGCACGGCATTGACCAACAACGTTCTCGCGTTCAATCAGGACGGCCTTGGCCTCGGCGGATGCAGCCAGCCGGCCGGGGCATACTACATCGGCTTCTGGCTCGACCACCCCGCCGCCATTCAAGGCTACCGTGGCCACGACGGCCGGGCCTACGTCATCACCGCCGACAATTCAAACGGCCGCCATCACTGGTACCGCCTGACGGGCGAAGACCAGATCGTCACCTCTTCGTTCCCGCAGAAATTGGAAGAAGCCGGCCTCAAGGCGCTGGCCTCCCTGCCCGCACCGCCGCCGTTGGCGGTCGTTCGCCCCGCACCGCCGACGGTGCGCATCCCCCGCCTCAAGGAGGCGCTGCCCATCGACGGTTCGCTGCAAAAATGGCGCGATTTGGGGATCACGCCGCAGGTGGTGATCACGCCTGACACCGGCCACGGCCAGGTCGGCGGACCTAAGGAAACCAGCGCCGTCATCCGCCTCGCCTGGCGCGACAAGGACCTCTATGTCCAGGCGCTCCGCTTCTGCAAGGTCGTGAATCTGACGCAGACCTCCGAGCGCCATTACCAGCAGGACTGCCTGGAGATGAACCTCAACGGCTTCGCCAACGGGTTCAAGTTCGACCTCACCCGGACTGTCGATCGCGGCGACTTTCTCATCCGCCAGCGATTTTTCTTCGGCAACCTCGAACTCGAAATCCCAAATGACGTCGCCCCGCGCGTGATCCGCGTACTGGACAACGCGAAAGACGTCCCCGAGCGCAAGCTCATTGAGAGTGTCTATGGGGTCGACATGAGCGACTGCAAGGTGATCGTGACCGAGCTGAAGCTGCCGATCGACGCGCGCACGTACAAAGGCGATGAAAAGGCCATGATCCCGATGCAGCCGGGCGGCAAATTCCGCCTCGGCTTTATGATCGACACCAACGACCAGCCCGGCACCGACGTGCAGAGCTTCGAGCTGTGGCCCGCCACCTACGGCACCTTCAACCCGCCGGAGACAATGGCCCAGGCGGTGCTGGAGTAGGCGGCGCGCTGCGATATGATCTGCCCGCGTTCGAGAGGTTCCGGGACAGATTCAGAAAGTCGCAGCACTATGGCCCCCGTCGCGGTGGAGAATTTTCAGAACGGCAGCGCCGTGCTGAGCCGCGCAGCGGTGGAGGGGGCGGTTCGCGCCGTCGAGCCGGCGGTTGTTTTCTTTCAGCCGTGGCTGCTGCAAAACCTCATCGGCCTCGACCGCGGCGCGGGCATCTCGGCGTTCTCCGTCCCCCACCGCGAGATTCACCTCATCAGCCGCTCGCGACTGTTGACCCTCGCCGACGACGCGGGCCTGCCGCTGCCGGGCGATCTGCCGGAGCATGACACGCTCATCCTCCTCGCCCGCGCGGAGGCCGACTGGGCGGCCGCGCGGCCCTCGTCCGACCTGCTGGGCCACTACTGGCGCCTGCTGTTCCACGCCCGGATCGACCAGCATCTACGCGACAGCCTTCCCGCCCCGGCGTGCGGGCAGGGAGCGATTGAGGCGCGGATCGAACGGATCGGACGGGGAGTTTTCAACGAAGCGCGGTTCGTCCTCGAGCGCGAGCGTCACCTGCCGCCGCGATGCGACGACCGCGAAGCCTATAGCGAATTTGTAGCCGTCTACCTGGAATTGGCGACGTTCCGGCCGGACCTGTTGGCGGTCTATTTCCCGTCGGCCGGGGACGGGGGCGAAGTGCTTGCCGCCATCGCGGAAGATGTGGATGCCGGGGAGCTGCTCCGCCGATCGCGCCCCGCGGGCGCGGCCGATCCCGCCCTGCCTCGGGGAATGGGCCACTCGGCTGCCGAAGACGAATCCGCCGCCCAGCTCGATTTCGATGCCGGAGCAGGCCTCGTCCACAATTCCCGCAAACGGTCGGCGCTGCTGGTCCGCGCTGACAGGGCGGATTCCATGGGCAACGCCGTGCGCGCCGCCCTGCTCCGCACGCGCGTTTCCCGCGCCTGGCCCGCGCATGAAACGGCTCACACAGCCGCATTGTCGGCCCTCGACACGCTGATCCGCCGGCTTGGGGATGCCCTCGGACTTTCCGACGCCGCGGCGGCGCAGTGGCGCTCGGCGCTTGCAGCGGTGCTCGAACAATCGGCCCGCGGGTGGTGGAACGCGGAAGACCGTCTCCTCTACGACCTGCAAAAGATTTGCGATTACCACGAGCGCGAGATCTATTCCGTCGGGGTGGTCGAGTGGCTGCTGGAGCGGTGCCGCCGGCCCCTCCGCCGGCCGCAGCCCCGCCAGCGGCTCGTGCTGCAAGTCAAAGCCCTCCGGTCAGCGCTGCGGCGAGTCGCGCGCACGCGCCTCTCAACCGATGATCGCACCACATTGACCG
>JAQGHH010000190.1 GCA_028288945.1 Phycisphaerales bacterium | reverse complement strand
GCCTTCGTCGGCCCGGGCGTCACGATCGGCGACCGCTCGGTCATCGGCGCGCGGGCGGTCGTCGTGAAGGATGTCCCGCCCGATCAGGTCGCCGTCGGCAACCCGGCGCGGTGCATCAAGCGCCGTGAAATGAATTCCACCGCGGGAGGCCCGATTGCCGGCCCGGTCACCATGCCCAGCGCGGATAAGGGTGTGTGACCCTTTGGGCGACTTGTTTTTCCCCTCCCCCGGTACGCCGGGGGAGGGTCAGGGTGGGGGTTCGCTCGATCAACTGGTTTGCTTGAAGATCGAGCCCCCTCCCCAACCTTCCCCCGGCGTACCGGGGGAGGGAGCTGAGGCCGCCTTACCTATCGCGCACCCCGCGGATGAGGCACGGCGCCTGGAAGCCCCGTCAGTGAGCGGTCAAAACACCCGAGCAACGTATGCCCTCCGCCCGCCACGTTTTGATCAACGGCCTCTCCATCGGCAGCGGTGGCGGCTACACCGTCGGCCGGGAGCTCCTTCATCATCTGGCTCTCGAGCGTCCGGGCACGGTCTTCACGATCGTCCTGATCGAAGGCCAAAAGCTCCACGAGCAGATGCGTTCCGAGAGCCTCCCCGCCAACTGCCGCCTGATGTTCGCCCCGCCCGAAACCCGCGGCCTTCGCGCCCGCGCACGCTACGAGCGCGTCGCCCTGTGCGACTGGGTGCGCAAGGAGAAAATCAACGCCGTCCTCCAGCTTAATGGCATGATCATTCCGGGAATGCCCGCGCCCGTCCTTTGCCACAACCAGGACCCGTGGCCCTATCGCCCGGAAGCCTGGACGTCCTACAAGGACCCGCTCATCGCGTTCCTCAAGCGCCGCGCCCACGCGAAGGCGATCCGCGCCGCCGACTCCACCGGATGGACCAGCGCCTACCTCCGCGACCTGATCTGCGGCCGCCTGGGCCTCACGCCCCGGCGGAGCCAGGTCTTCTACAACGGGGTCCCCGAATCCTGGATCGAACGCGCGCGAACCGCGCTTCCCGCCTGGGAAGGCCGGCCGATGGAGATCGTGACCGTTAGCAATGTATCCGCCTACAAGCGACAAGACTTGGTCGTTCGCGCGGTGGCGAAACTGATCACGCGCCCGGGCCTGGGGAACCTCGTCTACCGGATCGTCGGCGCACCGTTCGACGGGTTCGATGAGACGCTGAAGAGTTTGGCGCGGTCACTCAATATAGCCGACCATGTGGTGATCGAAGGCCGGGTGAGCGACGATCGCGTTACCACCGTCATGCGGCAGGCACGGTGCTTCGTGCTGATGAGCGTGTGCGAATCGTTCGGCATCCCGATGGTCGAGGCCATGAGCTTCGGCACCCCGGTGGTCGTCAGCGATTGCTGCGCCATGCCCGAGGTGTGCGGCGACGCGGCCGATCTAAGCCCCGTTGACGATGTCGCCGCCCTGGCCGACCGGATCGAACGGGTACTGCTCGACCCGGAACATGCGCTGGACCTGCGTGCCCGAGGCGCCCAACGGGTCGGCCATTTCGGCTGGCGGCAGACCGCGGTGCTTATGGCCGCCGCGTTGGACGACATCGCGCGGGTGCGGCAAATCCCCGCCACGATGCCGGGCAAAGCGTCCTCGAACTAGTGTTCCGACCGACCTGATTTGTCGCGTTACGTTCGGAGCCGGGTTGCAACAGAGGCGACGCAGGCGTCGCAGCTACAGGAGAGTGGCTACGCGGATGGCTCAGGGCGCGTAGGCGAGGTAAAGCATCATTCCGGCGGCATATGCGCAGCTGGCGGCCAGGCAAAGGACTCCCCAAAAGTGATTCTTGACACGCTTCCACCACAGGTAGACGCCGCTGATCGCAAACAGAATCATTGACAGCCCCGCAAGGTCACAGAAAAAAGCATAGGCATCGAAGATCAGCTGACGGTCATAACCGCGCACCTTGTGGAGCATGATAAGCGTGCCAACCAAACCTACGCGCTGAGTGGTAAGGTGGATGAGGTGCTCGCGAGCCGGGACATCGACGCGGATCATCGTGCCCGGGCGAACGACCCAGAAGCGCGTGCCCTCTGCCGGCTGCTTCTGCGGGAACTGAATCCGTCCAACCAGTCCCAATTTCTTCTGCACCTCCGCCGCGAGTTGTTCGGTCGGTAGTGCATCGGCGGATTCAAGTGTGGCCGTTTGTGTCGTTGGCGGCGGCGGCGCGGTAACGAACCACGGGCGATGCACCATCATGTAGCCGCTGACGAAATACATCATCAAAAAGATCAGGATGATCAAGCCACAATACAGATGAACCTTTCGAATGACGTTGTACATGGCTACCCATGGAACGTGATCAAGAGCATCAACGACAGCGAAACCATGCCGGCCGCGCCGAGCAGTACCAGGCCGATGCGCCGCTCACGCCGCCTGCCGCTCCATAGGTAAACGCCGCTGATCCCGGCGACGACGACGACGTATGTGCAGATCTCGGTGTACCACGCCCAGGTGCTCGCCAGGATCGAATCCGGGTACACGACGGATGACCCGTGCAAGTCGCGGATCAACGCCCAAAAATTCATGCGGGTCTGCCTGATCGTTGCGCTCCCTTGGCCGGGATGCACCTCGATTTCATACTCCTTGCCGGGGCGCATAAAGTGAGCGTGGTAAGTATCTGCGTCGATCCAGTCGCCGTCGGTAGAGGGGCCGGCGAATGACCCAAGCGCATGAAGAATCGCGCTGTTGTTTTGACGCCGGATCTTCAGCGCTTCGGGGCCGTTCCTGCCATCGGTTCTCGCCAGTGCAGGCAGTGCCATCGGCCGCGACCAGGTTGCCACGCTCGCCGGTGACTTTGTGAACGGGAAAGGGTGATTGAAATTCAGGATACTGATCCCGAAAAGAATCAGGTAGCTGAAGCAAATCAGCCCGCCATAAATGTGAGCGTTGAGAACTATTCTTCGAAGCAAATAGACCTCACTTGACTACGCTCTTACTGTCAACTCCCCTTGGGGGCCGACAGCTTGGCCGCGGCGACGGCGGCTTTGCGGTCTTCCGCCGAGCCCAATAGCCGCCGCGGGTCGACCCCCATGTTTTGCGTCCAGTGGTCGCCGACCTGGCCAACGCCCAAAGCGATGTTGCCCGGGCTGGCCATGTTCTTGTGGTGGCCGGGGCTGTCGAACCACATCGCGAAAGCCTGCTCGCCGGACATCGTACCGGCGGCGATATTCTCCCCCGAGCCGCCGGCGTAGCCCGCGGCATGGATGCGGTCCCAGGGCGTCTTGTTGGCGGGCACTGGCGACTCGTGCGCGAAATACTTCAGGTCCACCATTTCCTTGCTGTGCCCCCGCGCCGACGCGACCAGCCGTGGGTCGATCTCGTAAGGCAACACGCCCAGGCATCTTCGATAAGCGTTAACCGCGGCGAAATCGGCGTATTCCTCTTTGGTCATGCACACTTTGAGCGCCGCGTTGAACGCCTCGATGCGACGGCAGGCGCGATAAAACCACAGATCGCGGAGGATCGGCTCCGCCGGCTTCTCCCCCGTCCCGAACTCGGGGATCGACGCGGCTTCCGACGCCGTCAACGCGACGGTCTTTTGTGCCTGCGCGTCCAGTTTCGCTTCTTCTTCCTCGCCGAACCCGGTCGAATCCGGGGCGGTGTCGCGCCAGATCGTCCGCAGGGTTTCCCGTCGGGAGCGGGCGAAAAGAATCGCCTCGGTCTGTTCGAAGGAGCCTTCCAGTTCCTCGCGCAGGGGCTTGAGGGCGTTGTAATGGTCATGCGCGATCTGGATCGTTTTGTCGTGGGCGAGAATGTCGATGTTGGCACGGGCGGCCACGCGCTCCGCCAGGATCTTTTCCGACAGTTCTCTCAAGCGGGCCGGGCTCGGCAGGCCGTGGGCGGCTTGAATGACCGCGCGGTCGTGGGTCAAAAGCTGGCGGACGACGTCACGAAGCACCTTGCGGGCCGGCTGGCCCATGCTCCGCAATTCGCGCAGGGCCGCCGAGGAGGCCGCGGGGTCGGAACTCAGTGCCGCCGTGCGGAGCGAATCGATGCGAGCGGCCTGGCTCTCAGTTGCCGGGCGCGCGCCCCCTGGGGTGGCTGCCTGGTCTGCGGCGGGAGAAGGATGCGGGTTCTTCTCTCTTTCCGCCTGCTGCTTGATAAGGTTGGGAGGCAATGCGACCTGCGCGCCCGCAGGCAGAGGGCAGCCAAAGGCCGCCAGAATGGTAAGCGCAACGATGCGGCGAGATTTGAAGACGGACACGCGGTGTTCCTCCACAGGCATAGACGCCATAAGACTGTCGTTATTCCCTCATGCGCGACCCCCCGGCGGGTTGCTATTGAATTATCATCGCACTTTTGCCAGGGAGTGACAAGATCTTTCCGTCCGCGTACGGTAGCGAGACCCTTCCCTGGAGGATCCCATGAGGCACTGGCGAGTCGGCGGTTTGATCGCGGCGCTTTTTGCTGTCTTCTTTGTTTCGACGCCCTTGCCGGCCGCAGAAACGGTCAGGATTACCGAAACCTCCGACGCAATCCAAATCGACACGGATGCCCTGTCGGCGACGGTCCGCAAGAGCGGTTACGTCAGCGGCATCGCCGCCGCGAGCTTTCTCGATAAGAAAACGGGGGCGCGGGACATCGGCTTCGGCCTCCACATCCAGGACTGGCTCATGGCCCCCGGCTGGCGCGACGACGGGTACGAGCGCGACGCCAAAGTGCACGGCAATCTCCCCAAGCACATCGTCGAAGGCCCGCAGCTTTGCACGCAGGCCAAGCAACTCCCCGCCGAGATCCTCCGCGGCGAAGGCTTCGCCGCCGTGCGCCTGCGCTACACCTACACCCAGCCTGGCAAGGGCTTCAAAGCCGGATCGACCTGGGAACAAACCCTCGTCTTCCAGCCCGGCGTGCGCTACGTGCTCAGCGCCGAGCGCATCACCAGCGCCAATGACGCCGCCGACCTTTTCTACCGCCTCGACATGCCCGGCCACATCAAGCACAAGGCTGGCGACACCTTCGAGCAGGTCTACCTCAGCTACATCAACAAGCCGATCCCCGCGTCCGAGTTTCTCAAGGATTTCGCCCCGGATGAAAAGTTCCTCTACCAGCGCAAGGAGGGCGCGGTCCCCGAGCGCATGATCCGCGCCTACCAGGTCAAGCAAGCCGGCAAGCCCGGCCCCTGGCTGGCGGGCATGACGCTGAAGGCGTCGGAAGTCGCCGAGGCCTGGTGCCACGAGCGCGGCTACGTCTGCTTCATCCAGGAACTGCACCGCAGGAACGTAAAGGCCGGCGAAAGCTTCGGCGCCGCGTACGTCATCGGCTGGTTCGACGACATCCCGAGCATGCAAGACACGTACGACCGCTACAAGGGCGCTACGCAGATCGTGGTCAAGGACGGGAAGTTTGAAGTGAAATAGGCGGACGGAATTACGGGGCAGCCCCGTAGGGTGGGCGTACTCGCCCACCGTTTTTCGTAGGCTACTGGCCGCGAAAGTAAACTTCCCTCCGGCAAAATTCGGCCGCGTGACTCCGGCCTAACGGAAATCCCTCCGCGCTGTAGTATGCCATGGGTCGAACCTTGTCAGGAGTGAACCGATGTGGCGAGTCATTGCACTGGCGACCGCGGTCATCGTGCTGCTGGCCGTGCTGCTTGGAATCGTGTTCCATTTCGGCCTCCGGCGGATTCAACGCGAAGACCAAGCGGCTGCCGCGGCGTTTGCGTTTGCCAAAGCGCACGCGCCATCTCCCACCACTCGACCGGACGCTCCCCTCGCCAACGGTCTGCCTCAGGCGGCGAAAATCTCTCCGATCATCGAGCCGCGGCCCGAAGCGCCCCAGACGGCCCTCGTCGCGCCGATCACCCTTTCCGCATCCGCCGCCCAACTGACCGGCAGTGAGATCCGCATCCAGCAGGGTCGCGAGCCCAACATCGGCTTCTGGCACCACACCACCGAATCCGCCGGCTGGAAGGCCGACGTCCCCAAGCCGGGCCTCTACCACGTCCAGATCGTCTACGCCTGCGCCCCCGGCAACGGCGGGGGAGTCTACGAGATGCAAATCGGCCAGCACCGCTTCACCGGCACCAGCACCCCCACCGGCAGTTGGGACGACTACAACACCCTCGAAGTCGGAGATCTCACCCTCACCGCCGGCGAACACCCGATCGCCCTCAAGCCCCTGACCCTCAACGAGGGCCGGGCCTTGATGAACGTACGGTCGGTGCGCCTGGTCGCCGTGAAATAGCCGCACGTTATTTTCAGGTGGCGGGGGTCAGGAGGACGGTGTTGGCCTCGGCGTAATTGGGTTGGCCGTTTTGGATGGGGCAGGCCAGGCCGATGATCTCGCCGCTGTCGTTGATCGAGTTCGCCTGGGCGATCAACCACCCGGAGTTGGGGCCTATGAGGTCGTTGAGGTCGTGGTAAACCCCGTCGGCAAAAACATAGCCATGGGGCATGTAGCCGTTTGATGTGTAGGCCATGCCAACCACTTCGCCCGAAGCGTTGATCGCAGCGGGCAAAATGTTCCCCATGTCGGAGTAGCTGCCGTTGCGGTAGAAGAACCGGTGGGCAACGTTGTTGGCGTCGGAATACACGCCGACTACGTCGCCGGCTTCATCGATCTTGGTTCCTCCTGCGCCGTTCGCCGCTCCCGCCGGCGTGATGTCGGTGTAGGCGCCGCCGGCGTATATGTACAACCGGGTGAGGTCCGAGCCCGGCGGCGCGGATTCGACCAGCACCTGGCCCTTGTTGTTGATCCCCTTCGTATAAGAATGACCGCCCGCAGGGTTAAGAAGGATCGAGTGCCCGTTGCGATACAGGAACGCCGTGCCCGGCACGGGGCCGTTGGCGGCCAAGCCGATGACCTGCCCGGCGTCATTGAGGCCCGAAACCTGGATGATTTGCGTGAATCCGGCCGGTGGAGCCACGGGCGTTACCACGCCCGCGGAAGAGACGAGCCAAGCCGCTGTCGCGCCGCCTACAAGCACTTCCCCGGAGGTATTAAATCCGTAAATGTATCCAAGATTACCGGGCAAGGTCGCAAGGTGCTCAAGCTTTCCCTTGCTATAGAGCCACACTTCCGGCGCGCCGGTGCCCGGGGCTTGCTTGGTCAGGGCGACGTCGCCGACATCATTCTGGGCCGCCGTCTGCCAACTCCCCAGCGGTGTGACAGCGCCGTTGGAATAGATGTACGTCGGATTGCCGCCGCTCCCGAGCACGGAGAAAAGGATCTGGCCGAAGCGATTGATCGACAGCGCGTTGCTCCCCTGGGGAATGCCGATGCCCGCGGTCAATGAGGTGACGTTGTAATGCGAAACGACGCCGACCGTCGGCGCGTCCTGTGCCTGACGCGGAATTGCCGCGATTGCGCCGCCCGTCCATTGGTTGGCAAAATCCTGCACGCTCCCGTGCGCGGTGCGTCCGCGGCTGTGTTTGCCATGCTTGACGAGCCGCTCGAGTTTCCACCCTGCGGGCAAAGCTTCCCGCACGGTCGATGCGCTCGACCGCAACCCGGAAATCACATAATGACCGGTGGCATCCGTCACGGTGCGGGGGTCTTTCCCGTCCGGCTTCGCGTTGTGGTTTTTGTCGATGTAAACAGTAGCCCCGGCAATTCCCATTTCCCCGGCTTGCCGGACGCCGTCGCCGTTGAGATCCTCGAATACCACGCCGGCGATCGAGGCCGAGGCATGATGCTGGGAAACCATCGCATGAGATGCCGCCGCGCTGAGAAGCACGCGACTTTCCAGGTTTTCAACGTGGCAATGGCAAACTCGGCCCCCGCCCCGTGAAAGGTAAGGCAAACTATTGAGTAACGACCGGACATGGCGGCCGAATGTCATAACCCATTCTTTCAGGCGAGCGAAGAGAACAAGTTACTATAATGCGGCGCGGCAGTACAACCTTAAATCGCTGTTAACGCGATTTCCTCATTTGGCGGGCTTTTTATTCATCCCAGCGGCTTTTCCGGCCCCGTGAAGTAGGCGAGCCAGGCGCGCTCGTCGAAGCCGTAGTCGCGGGAGGTGAGGTATTTGAGGCTGGCGCGGGACTGCCAGGCGATGCCGAACTCGCGGTCGTTCAGCGACGCCGTCAGGGCGCGGACCACCTGGAGGGAGCGGTAGTGCTTGAGGGCGTCGGCGGCGGCGAGGCGCACGTCGCGGCTCTCCTCGCGGGAGGTGAGGATTCGGATCAGCGGCGTGATCGCATCCATGTCCGGCACGTTCGCCAAAGCCTTGACCGCCTCCAGACGCACCCATTCATTGTGGTCGTCCAGCGCCTTGATGAACACCGGCGTGGCCTTCGAGTCGCGGGCGCGGTTGCTCGTGCGGATGGCGGTGGCGCGCACCGTCGGGTCCTTGTCGTACTGCGCGAGCTGGCGGCAGCGCGCCCGGAATGACGCCACTTTGGCGAATCCGCCGTCCGCGAGCTTCACCATGCCGGTCCGGCGGTTGTCGGCGGAATTGGGGTCTTCCATCTCCCGGGCCGCAACGCCCGGCGTCTGACCGTTAAGGAAAGCGATCCCGTGAACCGGCACGTCGATGATTGCCGCCCCGACCGCAATGATCCCCACTCCGGCCAATGCGAGCCCGGCGAACATCAAGTTGTTCGATTCTTCGTCGGCTTCGCTGTAGTTGTCGTTGATGTAAGGCTGGTCTTGACGGTGGGCGGCGCGTTCGTGCTCGCGCTTTTCGGTCTGGTAACTTTCCCCTTCGGCGCGAGCCTCGCGCGCGATTTGCTTGTTTGAAGACGAAGCGCATCCCTGTCCGCCGCCGACCAGGAACGCGGAGCATAACAGCCCGGCGACCGCACGCCGTCCGATGAAGTCAGATCCCATCACAACTCCGTCCATACAGTAAGGTCCCTGCGAATCGAACCCTTCATGTGGCACGGGCGCCCCGCCCGTGGTTTGCGGCTATAGCCGCGGGATACATGGGCGAGGCGCCCCATGCCACGATAAGGCGGAATGCCGCCGGGCGTCCCCGTCATGTCACGCCGGCACGCTCAGGCGGCCTCCGCCGTCTGGGGCCGCGTGGCCATAAAGTTCGTCCGGCGCGACCCATGCGGGTTTGTCGATCGCGACGCCCAGGAAGCGGGGGGCGAGCCGCTGGAAGCGTGCCGGGTCGTCGGTCACGAAGCACCGCAGTTGGCCGCTGCGCGGAGGCTGCTCACGGCCTGGCGAATCTTGGCCGGCGGTTCCATCGGCGGGTCCGGCGTCGTTCAATAATTTCCTGATTTTCAGCCGGCGGGCGACATCATCGGCGCATTGTTCAGCCGAGTCAATCACGCGCACGGCGTTGCCCACGATCTTGCAAATCAGCTCTTTGTACACCGGATAATGCGTGCATCCGAGCACCAGCACGTCCATGTGGTGCGTCAGCAGTGGGCCGAGGTATTGCTGGAGCGCGAGTCGCACGAGCGGGTCGGTGGCATCGCGGCCTTCTTCGATGATCGGCACCAGCAACGGCGCCGGCCGCAGCAGCATCCGCGCGTGAAGCCGTCGGCGATGGATCGCGCGCTCGTACGCCTTGGAGCGGATGGTGGCCTCGGTGGCGAGCACGGCAATGGTGGGCACCTGTTTCGCGCCCGCGGCTGCCGTGGCGGCTTTAGCGCCCGGCTCGATGACCCCGCTGATGGAAAGCCCCGGGAACGTCGTCCGCACCGCCGGCAGCGACAGGGCCGTCGCTGTGTTGCAGGCGATCACCACATGTTTGGCGTCGTAGGGGCGCAAATACGCGATGATTTGCTGGACGAACCCGGTGACGGTCGCGCCGGTTTTTGAGCCGTAGGGCAGCCGGGCGGTGTCGCCGAAGTAGAGGATGTCTTCGCCGGGAAGGACGTTGCGCAGCGCCCGAACAACGGTCAGGCCCCCCAGGCCGCTGTCGAGGACTATAATGGGAGAGTCGGGCGACATACGGTGGTTATCGGACGACGCCCCGATTCTTCTTGACTTACCGTCCCGGCAGACTCAGACTGCCGGTTTGTACTACACACCATGGGAGACTCCATGAGCGAAAACCTCAAAGACAAGCGCATCCTTCTCGTCGACGACGACGGGGATATCCTCACCAGCATGCAGGCGGCGTTCGAGCCGACCGGCGCGACGATCGAAACCGCCAGCAACGGCAACAAGGCCGTCGAGCTTGCCGAAAGGAACAACCCCGACCTCGTCGTGCTCGACATGATGCTGCCCGGTCGTAGCGGTTTTCTGGTGCTGGAGAAGATCAAGGCGAAGAAGCCGCGGAATGCCAAGCCGTACGTCATCATGATCACGGGCAACCAGGGCGCCCGCCATAAGATGTACGCCGAGAGCCTGGGCGTCAGCGAATACTTCAACAAGCCGGTGAAGATGGACAAGCTGATTTCCACCGCCGAAAGGCTTCTGACCCCGCCGGCGGCGTGAGCTCAGGCGCCGGCCGCGAGCTTCACGAATCCATTCCAAGCCATCAGCAACCGCCCGTGCCGGTACGAGCGGCCCGGAGCGACTGCAACCTATCTGATCCGGCGCGCATACTTAGAGTTGGTCTTTAAGGACAGAGCGACTGAAAGAGAATGCGGTCGGCTCCGTCTACCCCTCTAGCGTTCGGCAGTCATTTTCGGGCAAGCCGCAATGAAGATTCTACTGGTGGTGGCGGTTGGGCTGTTGGTTGTCGTCGGCGCGGCCGTGGGCATTGGGATGAAAGTGCGCAGCGCGCTCAGCGCAGCGGTGCTACCCACGACGGTCCGCCTGGAGGCCGCGAGCGCGGGAGATCTGGTCGAGATCATCAGCGCGCCGGGCGAAATCCAGCCGCGGACCAAGGTATCGGTCAGCGCCCGGGTTTCAGCTGCGATTCTTGAATTGCCATTTAAGGAGGGCGACGCCGTCACCAAGGGCAACCCCGCCGAGAAGAAGCTTCCTTCATTGCTCGTGCGGCTCGACGCCCGCGACCTGGAAGCCGCCCTCCGCTCGGCGACGGCGCGCAAGGACGCGCAGGAATCCGGGATCGCGGTGGATGAACAGCACATCGCGTCTAGCAATGCCCAAATCGCCGCGGCAAAAGCCAACCTTGCTGACGCCGAGCGCGATCTGAAACGCCAACTCGGGCTGCTGGAGACCAAGGACGTGAGCCAGTCCGTCGTCGACACGGCGCAGACCAAAGTCGACGGGCTCCGCGCCCAGCTCGAAGCCGCCAAGTTCACACTTCTGGCCGACAAGGAAAACCTTACGGTCATGCGTCACCAGCTCGACGCGGCCGTCGCAGACATCGAAAAGGCCAAGGGCGATCTAAGCTACACCGTCATCACTTCCCCGATCAACGGCGTCGTCACCCGCCTGAAAGCCGAAGTGGGCGAAATGGTGGTCCCCGGCATCCAGAGCAGCCCCGGCACTACGATCATGGAAGTCTCGGATCTCTCGCAAATGCTGATGGTGGCGCGGGTGGACGAGAGCAGTGTCGCGCAGGTGAAGAAAGACCAGCGGGCGACGATTCGCGTTCAGGCCTTCCCCGACAAGACGTTTGAAGGCGTGGTGGAATCCGTCGCGCTGAGCCGGGCGGACGAGACCAGCGCCAGTGGCCGCAACGGCTCGCAGGACGGCGGGCGCTACTTCGAGGCGAAGATCCGCCTCGACAGCAAGGGGGAACGAATCCCCACCGGCCTGTCGGCCGATGCGGACATCGAAACCCGACGCCAGACGGGAATCAAAGTCCCCAGCCAGGCGGTGCTCGGGCGGCCGATGGACAGCCTCTCGGCGGACGCGCGGGGGAAGCCGGAGGTGGATTCCACCAAGTCCATCGCCACGGTGGTCTTCCGCCACGTCAACGGCAAGGCCGTCCTGACACCGGTCACGGTCGGCCCCAGCGACGAAACCCACACCCTCATCAAGTCCGGCCTGAAGGAGGGAGACCCGGTGATCGCCGGGCCGTACAAGGTGCTGGAATCGCTGACGGACGGGCAGGACGTGAAGGCCGAGGCCCCGAAAAGTACGACGCGCCCGGCGACAGCGCTGCCGGCCGCCCCGTCCACGGGACCGGCCTCCGCGCCGTCCACCGCGCCGGCAATTCAGTGAGCTTATTGTGGTCCGCGCGTCCGGGCCCGCGCCACTCAAAATCATCCATCGCACAGGCACCTGCGGCACGCCTCCATGGTCATTCGCCTCGATAACATCACCAAGCACTACCGCGTCGGCGAAGAGCACATTCGCGCGCTGGACGGCGCTTCGCTGGAGGTCGGCGAGAACGAGTACGTCGCCATCATGGGCACCAGCGGATCGGGCAAGAGCACGCTGATGAACATCCTCGGCTGCCTCGACCGCCCGACTGCCGGGACGTACGAACTGGACGGAACGCTGACGACCGCGCTCTCGGGCAGGGCACTGGCGAACGTGCGCAACGAGCGGATCGGGTTCGTCTTCCAGAGCTTCGAGCTGCTGCCGCGATTGACGGCGCTGAAGAACGTCGAGCTGCCGCTGATTTATTCCCGCGCCGGGTGGTGGGGGCGGCGGACGCGGGCGAAGGAGGCGCTCCGGCGAGTCGGCCTGGCCGACCGCATGCGCCATCGCCCCAACCAGCTATCCGGCGGGCAAAAGCAGCGCGTCGCCATCGCCCGCGCGCTCGTGGGCCGACCGGCGATCCTGCTGGCCGATGAGCCCACCGGCAATCTGGACAGCCGCACGAGCGACGAGATCCTCGCCCTCTTCGCCGAGCTGCATCGGCAGGGACAGACGATCATCATGGTGACGCACGAGCCGGACGTCGCACGGCATGCCAGGCGCGTCATTCGCATGAAAGACGGGAAGGTGCAGTCGGACCTGCCCGTGGAGAAGGACCCGCTGTTCGACGCCAATGTCGTCCCGTTCGCCGCACCGGTGCAGGAAGCGCAAGCGGCCGTCGTGCCACCGCCGCGCCGCGGCAAAAGCGGCGTGTTGGCGCGGCTCTCGCGGCCGGTCCTCGTCCCGCTCATCCTCCTTTACCAGAGCATCGTGCTGGCCCTCGGGCAGATTTGGGCCAACAAGATCCGCTCGATCCTGACGACCATCGGGATCATCATCGGCGTCGCCTCCGTCACCGCCGTCATTGCGGCGCTCACGGGGCTCAAGCAGAACGTGCTGTCGCAATTCGAGTCGTTCGGCACCAACAAAATCTTCGTCCTCCCTTATCCGCCCGCCTACGACCGGCACGTCCGCTACCGCTGGGCCGACCTGCGCTTCCACCCGCACGATTTTGACGGGATGCTCGAGCACTGCCCTTCGGTCGCCCGCTTCACGCGCGTCTGCGATTACAGCAGCACGATCAGCCACGGCACGCACATTGATCAGAACGTCGAGATCACCGGGATCGAGCCCGCCTGGCACGAAACGGAAAGCCGCAGCGTCACCGTGGGCCGGCCCTTCTCGCTGATCGACAACACCCACGCCCGCGCGGTCTGCCTGGTCAACGCCATCGCGCAGCAGAAGCTGGGCCTCGACGCCGACCCGAGCGGGCAGGCGCTCATGATCGGCGACCGGCGGTTCATCGTCGTGGGCGTGGTGGAATCGCACCCCGAGTCGTCGATGTTCGGCAACGGGCGGAGCGATTCGGAGGTGCTCGTCCCGTTCACCACCGCCTATCCCATCGCGCAGAGCCTGGAGGTCGTCGCCGCCTGCCGCTCGCCCGAGCTTTCCGATGAGGCGCGGGAGGAGATTCGCTTCTTCGTCCGCAACCGCCGCCGCATCCCCGTCGCAAAGCCCGACAACTTCCGCGTCGACGCGGTGCAGAAGTACGTGGACCAGTTCAAGAGCATCGCGACCGCGATGACCTTCGTCGCCTCCGGCATCGTGGGGATTTCCCTGCTGGTGGGGGGCGTGGGGATCATGAACATCATGCTCGTCAGCGTGTCGGAGCGCACGCGCGAGATCGGGCTGCGCAAGGCGGTGGGGGCGCAGTTCATGGCGATCCTGCTGCAATTCCTCGTCGAGGCGCTGGTGCTCTGCCTGCTGGGGGGGCTGGCCGGGCTGCTGGCCGGCGAGGGGATCACCGCTATTCTCAAGAGCATCCCCAAGGCCGAACTGGGCAAGGCGTTCATCCCCGGGTGGGCGGTGGCGCTGTCGTTCGGCTTCGCCGCGAGCGTGGGGCTGATCTTCGGCCTGTTCCCCGCCATCAAAGCCGCCCTGCTCAACCCCATCGAGGCGCTGCGCCATGAATGATTTCCACGCCGCTCCCGATCGGGAGGAAGAAATTAAACACCAGGACGCCAGGCTGGGAAGTGCCAAGAGCCTTGTAGGTTCGGCTCTGCCGAACGTTTCTTCCCCAACGGCCGAAGCACGTTCGGCAAAGCCGAACCTACAAGATCGGCCGCGCGTCCGATTGCGCGCACGACAGATTCTCTCCCGTCTCTTCTCTGTGCTCTCTGTGTCCTCTGTGGTTAGCTCTCTTCTCTTCACGACAACCGGCTGCATCGACCGCTTCGGCACCGGCGGCACGGGCGAAACCGTCGTGCCCGAACGGGTGCTGCGGGAGGTCGAGACCGCGGACCTGGAGAAGTACGCCACCACCCGTCCCGC
>JAQGHH010000189.1 GCA_028288945.1 Phycisphaerales bacterium | reverse complement strand
GAGATGCCGGCGTCCGCGAAATCCTTTGTGGCGGGGGCGAAGGCGTGGAGTTGCTGGACGCAGTGCAGGCAGTCGTAGCCGAGGTAGAAGATCATGACGACCGGCTTGCCGCGGTAGTCGGCGAGGGAGATTGATTTGCCGTCGGCTTTCACGGCGTCCCATGCCGGGGCGGGCGACGGGCTCCAGCGGAAAGGTCCGAGACTGTCGAGGGAAGGGCGTTCGCCCAGATCGTCAGGCAGTGAGCGGGGGATGCGCCAGTCGCGCGGCCAGCCGAGTTCCTGCGCGATGGGGGTTAGCCGGACGAAGAGAGGGGTGTCGAGGTCCGTGCGGGATGTCAGGGCGCGCAGGCGCTCGAAGGCTTCCCTGGATTCCTGGGTCTTGCCGCAACGGTGAAGGATTTCAACGTAGTTGGCCAGGGGATAGACCTGATTCTTTGCGCCGTCGGCGGCTTGTTTGGCGAGCTCCTCGGCTTTGGATTTGTCACCGGCCTTGAGATGGGCCTGCGCCAGGTGCTCCTTATGAAGGTCACCGGCTTTGTTGAAAAGTTCGATCGCTGCTTTGGGATCGCCCGCCGATAGGGCTTGCTGGCCGCGTACGTGGGCGAGGGCTTTGTCGATCCCGGCGATGCGGTCGGAAAGATCCTTGCGAAGCTTTTCCTTCTCCTTCTGCTTGGCCGCGGCAGCGTCGTCCACTTTCCCGTCAGGTTTGGTGGTCGGCGCTTCCACGTGAGGCGACCAGTCGGCTTGCAGTTTTGCCTTGGCCGATTCGAGTGCGCTGATTTGAGCGGCGCCCTTCTCCCACTGGCGCTTGGCGAAATAGGCCACGCCGAGATAGCGCAGGCGCGTGATCTCGTCCTGCGGCGAGTCGCCTTCCTTGAGGTAGGGCGTGTCGGCCAGGGCGATGTAGTCGTCCCACATCTCATTGAGGGTGAGGACGCCGATCAGGCGGGTGCGCCCGAGTTCATTGCCGCTGCCGCGGTTGCCGGCGAGGGTGTACCGGGGGTTCCGCGGCAGCTCGATCATGTTCTTCGCCAAATCGATCGCATCGTGCACGCGGCCGACATGTGTAAGGTCGCGGATGCACCACTCATTGTTGTGCGCGTAGTTGTGAATCTGATAGGGCATCACCCGGTCGCGCATCATGTAGGCGTGATCGACGCGGGCGGAGGCCTCCTGCTGGTAGGCGGCGTCTTCGTAGCGCTGGAGGTCGGAGTAGATGTGGCCGGGCATGTGCCACATGTGTGCGATGCCGGGAGAAGCCGGCCCGCACGCCGCGGCGGCGGCGAGGGCGCGCTTCGCGTCTTTCTCGTCCCACAAATGAATGCGGTAGTGCTGGGCCGGGTGCATCGGTTCGGTCTTGAAGACGTCGGCCAGCAAAGCGTCCGCCGCCTCGTAATCGGTCAGCGGCACCTGCGACGTGTCCTGCCACATCTCCACTTCGAGGAACGCCTTGGCCTCGATGTCCGCAGGAAAATCCGCCACGATCTTCTTCAAGGCGGCGATGTAATTGCTCTTGCGGGCCTTGTTGTCCTTGGGATCGGCGCGGTAATAGGCGTTCAGACTGTCGATCCAAAGATTTTCAACGAGTGGGAGATTCTTCTCGCGCTTCGCCGCTTCGAGGATGAACTGCTTGGCGCGCGTCTCGTTGTTGGTGTTGGCCATCGCCATGCCCCAGTAGGCCATGCCACAGTCGGGGTCGAGGGCGGCGGCCTGGCGGAAGGACCGCTCGGCCTCGAGATACCAGAAGCCGTGCAACTGCCCCACGCCCTGGTCGAAGAATTGCTGGGCCCGGGGGATCTTGGTGGTGACGGCAAAATGAACTTTGCCCGTGTTGCCCATCAGATACGCGGCGTTCCGCGGCCCGTCGTCAAAGACTTCGCCGTGCAGGGAATGGCCGGCGAGAACGTCCGGGCGCGTGGCGGGGGCATCGGCATCAGCGCCGACTGCGGAGGCCGAGGTACACAGCAGCGGCAGGAGAAGGCACAGTGATCCGACGCGCATGGGAAAACCCTTCCGCGCGTCGCTCACTTTTCGCTATGAGTCTGCGCGATGAATGCGTCCGCCTCGGCGATGCTCGCTTCCATCTCCTTGATGAGCCGGTCGATGTCGCCGCCGAGGTCGAGCTCTGTGCCTTTTAGCGAGGCAATGGCCTGGGCGTTGAGATTGGCCTTGATGAACAATACGCGATTTTTGAACTTCACGAGTACCGGGTCCATCGTCGCCGCCGCGGCGTCCATCCGGACGACCAACTGGTCGTAGCTCCGATGAGTCTTGTCGTAAAGCTGCTGGCTCTGTTGCTGAAGGGCCGGGTCGTCCTTGATCTGGGCGATTTCCCCCGTCCATTCGGCGAAGAGCTTTGCTCCGACGTTCTTGACCGCCTGAATTTTGCTCTTAACCGCGCCGGCCCGGCTCTCGCACCCCTCGTATTGCTTGTTGATCCTGTTGTAGAGGGCTTCGAGGTCGCCCCCTTGGAAGTGTGTGACGCTTTTGAATTCTTCGAGCGCCGTGGCGAACTGCTGCTTGGCCTGCACCTGCTCCTTGCGGGCGGCCTTCACGTTGTCCACCAGCCGCTCGCGCTTGGAGTAGCCGGCCTTCTCCCAGGCGTCGTAATACGCCCCCCGCGCGGCTGAGCAGCCCGTTCCCGCAAGGGTGATTCCGCAGAGCGCGACGACGAGCAAAACGATCCGTGTCATGTGTCCTCCGGCGGCACGGGCGACGAACGCACCCGGCCGGCGGACCATATGCCGAGGCCTCAAAAAAGGCAAAGTATCTTTTGGAATCAATCGTGCGACCGGCCAAAATGCACTTCGTAAAACTGACGGTTCTGAAAGTCCAATTCCCGGTCCCGGTCGGCCCGCCCCTTTGTGGAACCTTCGATCTTTCCCAGCGAGTAAAAGAAACCGCAACTGACCGCCAGAAGCAGCACGCACGCGATGTGTAAAGAATCCGTCAGCCAATGCATGGCATTCCATCTCCCCGGCCGCCGCTATCACATTCGCGACGACGCAATTGGAAACAACACCATGTAATGGCCGGCCGGGAGAAATGGTGACAAAAGGGTTCAAGGGTTCAAGGGTTTAAAGACCAAGGGCTCAAGAGTTCTCGTAAACTCTTGAGCCCTTGAACATTTGAACCCTTAAACCCTTGAACCCTTCCGCCTCCGCGGCTCAGGCCCGGCGACGGCGGGCCAGCAGGCCCATCGCCCCGATGCCGGCCAGGGCCAGCGACCCGGGCTCGGGGACGGCCGAGGAGTGGGCCGCGGAGAACGCCGCGACCTCCGCGCGCTGCGTGCTGGTCAGGGAGCCGGCCCCGAAGTGGGTGGAGAGGGCGACGAAGTCGGCGAAGTCGATGGTCGGGTCGCCCAGGAAGTTGC
>JAQGHH010000178.1 GCA_028288945.1 Phycisphaerales bacterium | reverse complement strand
CCGTTGGCGCTGAACTGGGCATCGGGACTTTTGAGGATGAAGTTATTGAGGCGGGCGACTTTATTGTCGCCGTTGGCGTCGATGGAGAAGGCCAGCTCGGTGCCTTCGATCGGATGGAAAGGCCAGTGCTCGCCGGTGAGGTGGAGCCGCCAGGGCTCGAGGGCGCCTTTGTTCAGGTCGAAAAGGTAGGATCCGTCGCCGGCCAGGCGGTTGTCGCCCGGCAGGCTGATGGAGCCAAGCGTGAAGAGCAGGGGGTGGAACATTCCCGGCGCAGCGCCGTCGGCGGGGCGAAGGCTGCCGGCCATTTTCAGGCCGTCGATCGAGATGGCGCGGCCGGGGCGGCGCCATTCGACAATCGGGGCGTCGGCCGTCCAGTCGAAGTTCGTCCAACCTGGGCCGGCGGCGTGAAACGTCGCCTGCCCCTGCCAAGGGCCCTTGGGTGTGATGCCGTTCGTCGCCAGCGCCGCGTCCACGCGGATTGCGCCGGCGAACGGGGAATTGGGGAACGGGTGGGCAAGACTGACGTCGAGTGAGCCGCTGTGTTTAATGCCATCGCCCGGCATGGAGAGGTTGTGCCACGCGACGGCGAGCGTCCCCGAACCGGCGCTCAGGTCATAGGAACCGTTGACGATCGCGGGGCCTCCATAGAGCACCAGGGTAAGCTGCTCGGCGCGGAGCGGCTTGTCATTGCCGTCGTACTGCACGAGGCCGGAGGCCACCATGAACTGCGGCAGGGTATGCTGGCCGGTATTGATGACCAGGTTGGCGGGGCGCACGGTCCATGATCCCCCCGCGTTGCCGAGGGCGACTGAGCCGACCGCATTGCCTGTGCCGACGGCCAGCTTTTGCAGGTCGAGGCGGCCGTTGACGGAACCGTTGTTCACCGCGCCACGCCAGGTGAAATCGATGTCGGTGGCGGGGAAGTTGGGTTCCCATGCTTTGGCCCACGCGCCCAGGTCCTGGAGCTTGCCGGTGAGCTCGTGCCCCCAGTCGCCGCCGGGCACGAGGCGGCCGGTGAGGCTCACGCGCGGGCGGATGTGGATGTCGTATTTCCACGAGACGGGCGTGTCGGCGTAGCCGTTGACGTCGAGGGGCTGGATCGTAGCCTGACGGTTGTGGTTGTCGATGACGGAGATGACGCCGTCGACGATTCGGACGCCGGGCATCTGCGGAACCGAGGACGACTTGGCGGACTCGGTCCCGACTTGTTTGCCGTCGACCCGTTGCAAGAGCTCGACGACTTCCTGAATGTTCCACCGACCGTACGGCCCCTGATAGAGGGACAGGTGCGGCTGATCCAGTTCGATGTACTTCACCGAAACGGCCCGCCCGAAGATCAGCCCGAACAGCGACGTGTGCCGCACTTTCATTGTCTTCACGTCGAGAAACGCCTTGTCCGCCAGCGGCAGCGCGAGCGTCACGTCCTCCAATTGCGTATTCCCCAGCCACCCGGTGGAAAGTGAAGCCGCGGTGACCCGAAGACCCAGTTCCTTCTCAATCCGCGAAATCGCCAACCCCCGCGGCAAATCCGTCCAAAGGACAATCTGCACGATGAGTGCAAGGAGCAACAGCAGAACCACCAACCCAAAGGCGATGCGGAGGAACCAATGGCGCTTCCTCCTTTTGGGGGTCTTGGGAGGATCGGGCTGGGCGGGAGTGTCGCTCATGGAGAAAGTTGTCAGTTGCCAGTTGCCAGTAAAGGTCGGGAACAGTTGCCGGTCTGATGCTTTTCGTCACTGACAACTGACAACTGGCAACTCGCTTTCACCTTTGCGCCGGCGGAATATTCCCGATCGTTCTTGGGCCGGTCCCGAAGATCCAGTAGTCCTCGCGCGCGGTGCGTCCGACGAAGGGGCCGGAGACGGAGAGCAGCTCGCCGGAATCGGCCCAGTAGGCGACGAAGGAGACGCTGGCAAAGCCGTACTGCTTGGTGCTTTTCACGATCGAGAGTTCGGGGACCGCCACGGTCGGCGAGTTGACTGCCAACGAGCCGCCGAATACGCCGCCCAGCGCGCCCGAGGGAATCAGCGACGCAGGAATGCCCAGCAGGTATTCCAACCGGTTGGTGCTCAGGGCACCGCTGCGCAGCTCAAGCACGACCTGCGCCTTCTCCCGCGCGCCGGTCAGGCGAACTCCCGACTTCAGCAGCTTGGCCCGCACCTCCCCGATGAGAAACAGGTAATCGGGCGACGGCTGGCGGGCCAGCGCATTGATCAACGTCGGGTCGGGCGCGGTCGGCTGAAGCGTGGGGATCAAAAAAGACGTATCCACGTACACGATCCGGTCGCGCAGGGTGTCGGTGGAAAGCTGCTGCACCGCGGATTCGGCAGCGCCCGTGATGAGGAATTCTTCATCAGCGCTCCGTGGAGGATCGGTCACGCGGATCGTCGTGCAGCCGGTCGCGAGAAGGATGAAAAGTAGGACCGAGGGTCGAAGGCTCAGGATTGCGGTCTTACAAAGCAAGTTTGACGGGGCACGGCTGCGCAAAAAAGCCACCGGACGCGACAGGATGGCAGGGATATGAAGAAATGGCGCCAAGATTATTTTCCGACAAATACGGGCCTTGTGGCGGGGACGTCCGGCATGCGCCTCGCGGCTTTCGCCGAAAGCAACCGCCGGGCCAGTCACCGTGGAGCGCGTGACTGTAAACCACGCACGCCGTGGGGACAACGGTGAGCATGGGCGGAATTACGACGCGTGATGGCGTGGGCGGTTCGGCGATGTTCACCAAAGTGGTATGTACTTTGAGTGCGCCCCTTGTGAGTAACGCATTACTCTTATAAATTCATTAAGATTGGTGTGGCGCATTCTCGCTCGGATCCCGACGCAATAGCCGTATCGCTGACGATGACTCCCCCGCCTACGATGTCCGAAACGCCGGTCTGCACGGCCCATGTCGATCCCCCGCCCTGGGTCGCGGAATTATTTGTCGGCGACCCGGAGCCCGCCGAAGCGCAGGCGGGGGCATCGATTCACGTTTCCGATTCGAATGAGTTCCGGCTGGCGAGCGTCTGCCTCGTGGACGCCGCCCTCCTGAAACCCGCTGATTTCGAGCGTCGGACGGCTGACGTCTACCGCGCCGTCGCCCGCGCATTACAAGCCGGCCCTGCGCCATACCCCGTGCGAATTTGGAACCATCTCCCGCAGATTCACGCCCCGGCGGGCGAGGGCCTCGACCGCTACATGAACTTCAATGCCGGCCGCTTTAAGGCCTACAGCGACTGGTTCGGCGGGACCTCCGCCTTCGAGCGCCTGGTCCCCACCGCCTCCGCGGTCGGGCACCAGGGCAAAGACCTCGTCGTGCACGCGCTGGGGAGCCGCTCGCCGGGAGTGGCCATCGCCAACCCAAGGCAGGTTGCGCCGTACCACTACTCGCGACGTTTCGGTCCGCGGCCGCCTTGCTTCGCCCGCGCCACGGCGCTGCCGGTCGACGGCGGACGCCCCGGCCTGATCTTCGTCGGCGGCACCGCCAGCATCCGCGGCGAGGATTCGATCCACCCGCAGAGCCTCGTCCGCCAGACGCAGGAAACCTTCGACAACCTGGCCCACCTGATCCGCGCGTCCAATCGCGCCTCGGGCGGCGCGGAGGATTTTTCCGCCGGCGAACGGGCGGAATGGCTCGAACGCTTCCGCGAGCTGCGCGTCTATCACATGCGAGAAGCGGATCGACTCGCCATCGCGGCCATGGTCGAGGAAGCGTTTTCGCCGACGGTGCGGGTGGAATACGTTCAGGCGGACCTTTGCCGGGCGGAGTTGCTCGTGGAAATTGAAGGGCTCGCGCACGGGAGCGAATGAAGTGCGGATGGGAAAGGGCGGAATTCAGAATGCAAAGTGCAAAATGCAAAATGCAAAAATCAAAATGAGAAGCGGTCAGAAGGCGGACCTTCAACGCCCGGTGCGCGCCTTTCCATTTTGACTTTTGCATTTTGCACTTTGCATTCGCCCTCCCGTGTCACCCTGGCTCGGCAATCATGGCAGATTCAACCCTTTTCGACGTGATCCTCATCGGCGGCGGTCCCGCCGGCGCGACCGCGGCCATGCTTTTGGCCCGCGCCGGGTTTCGCGCGGTGGTGCTGGAGAAGACGCC
>JAQGHH010000157.1 GCA_028288945.1 Phycisphaerales bacterium | reverse complement strand
CGAGGAAGTGACAAGAACTAACGCGTAAGGGCGACTCGGTCACTCGAGTCGCCCTTACGCTTTATGTCTTCACCTTTCTTTTCTTGTCTTTCGATCTGGAGCACCTATCTCCCGCTTTTCTCCACGTCTCTGCGGTGAATAATTCCCGCCGCGGAGCGGGCTACTTCAACTCTGCCAAAAACTCCACGAGGTCACGAAGGTCGCGCTTGGACAGGGCTTTCCCGAAGCCCTCGGGCATGGCCGAAAGGCCGTGTTCGCGCGATTGGATTTGCGAGGTTTGCACGGTGAGGGTCTGGCCGTCGGCGTTGATGAGCGTCAACTCGGCCGGGGTTTCCTTCTTCAGCACGCCCTGGACGGTCTTGCCGTCCTTGAGCTTCAGGACCACGCCTTCGAACCCCACGGCAATCTTGGCGTTCGGATAGACGATCGATTCGAGCAGGTAGTCGCGGTTTTGCTTGCCGCCGATGCCGTCGAGCACCGGGCCGACGATCCCACCCTCCTTGTGAACGGTGTGGCAGCGAATGCAGGATGCATCCGCGCGTTCGCGGAAGATGCGGCCGCCGGCCTCCACGTCGCCGCCGGCCAGCGCGACGCGGTACTCGGCGAGAGGGTCCGCCTTGGAATCCAATGACGTCTCAAACTTCGCGATCTTCGCCGTCAGGTCCGGCGCGTTGCGCTTCTGCGCCGCCTCGATCACGTCGAGCCGCAATTCCGGTTTGAGCTTGCCCGCCAATAGCCGGTCGAGCGACGAAGAAAGAATCCTTTCGGCGGCCTTGTCCTCCGTCACCGCCAACGCGGCGATCGCCGACTGCTGGTCGCCCACCGTTCCGCTTTCCAACAGCAAAGAAAGCTTCGCGGTCGAGTCAGGAAGCTTCGCCAGCGAACGGATCGCCTGCTGTTTAAGCTTCGGGGCCTTATCCGCCAATCCGATTTTCACCGCCTCGGCAAGTTTCGGGTCGTTGCGGTCGGCGAGCGCCGCCAGCGCTTCGGCACGAAGCTCGGGAGCGTATTGATCGCCGGAAGCGAGGTCGAACAGCACGGCGGTGTCATTGATCTTCAACTTCTTAATCAGCGCGACCGCGGCCACGCGCACCTTGTCGGGAACCTTCACCTCCGGGGCGGAGGGATGAAGGATCTGGGCGATCGCAAGGCCCGCCGCATCGCGCGCGACGGTTTCCGGCCGCTGGGAAAGCGGGCGGCACTCGTTCATGATCCGATCGAGCGGCGACGGCTCGGCCCACGCCGCGAGGTCATTGAGCGCCTCGACGCGAATCCACTCGGGCGATCCGTCCTTTGCCGCGAAGGCCGCAAGGGCGCGGGCGGCCTGAGGGGTGCCGACGCGGTAAGCCGCGTTCACGGCCCGGAGCAATACCGGCTCACTCAGTTTCGGCCGGTCGAGCAATGCCGCGAGCTGCGGCAGGGCCGGCTCGATCGGCACGTCGTTGATCGCATGGGCGGCTTCCGACACCAGCTTCGGATCGCCGTCGTTCAAGAACATCGCGATCTCCGGCCGCTCCAACCGTCGAAGCGCCAGCAGCACGCCCATTCGCACGGCGGGCGACGGGTCCTTCGCCGCAGCCATCACCGCGTCCACGTCGCCGCTTCCGATAAGTCCCATCACCCCGGCGTGGCGGAGGTGCGCGTCTTTGTCATCGTTCTCACGCAGCATCGCCAGCAGCGGCGCGATCGCCTCGCGCCTGCCGAGCCTGCCCAACGCCTCGGCCGCGAAGAACCGTGGACGCGATTCGGGGTCGGCCAGAAGCTTGATCAGCCCCCCCATCGCCGCCTGAACGCGCGCCTCGCCAAGCACCTTGGCCGACTGGGCACGCACCTCGGCGTCGCTGTCCGCCAGGAGGGGCAATACCGCGTCGAGGGCGGCCGGTGACTTTTCTCCGATCTGGCCCAGCCCCCAGATCGCATGGAGCCGCGCCAGGTGGCTGTCCGATTTCGCCGCCGTTTGGGTAAACAATGGAATGGCCGCCGCCCCGCGATCGGCAAGGGCGAACTGGGCGTTCTGCCGCACGCGATGATCGCGGTGGTTCAGTAACTTCACCAGCTCATCGTTGGCGCGTTTATCGAATCCCTCTGCCAGCAGCTTGCGGGTTTCCTCGACGATCGGATCTTTCTGGGCGACGGCGTCAAAAATGCGGTAAATGCGGCCTTTTCCGGGCTTGTTCCACCCGTCGACCCAGTCGCAGGCGTACATCCCGCCGCGGGGGCTGAAATCGATGTCGGTGGCGAGCATGCCTTTGATGAATTCGCCGTGGTCGGCCAGTTCATAGGTCGCGCCCTTGGGCTTCATGGCAAAGGAGTGGACGACGCTGTTTCCATGCCCGCCACGGAAATCGACCATGAAAAGATGATTGTCGTATTTTTCGTTCAGCCCGGTGCCGGGGTAATAGGCGACGCCGCTGGGGCCCGCTCCAAGATGCGCTACCGGCGGAAGGATGTACGCGCCCGAGAGCTTCGGGGCGACTTGGTAGAGTTCCTCCCACATCCATGGGCCGCCCCCGCGCGGGTTGTGGGCGGCCTGATAGCCGATGCGCCAGCCGCTATCCCCTCCTTGCACGACGTAGACCCATCGCGCCGGGTCGCCGTAGTCGGGGTTGTTGTCTCCGGTGAAGAGGTTGCCGAGATCATCGAAGACGAGCTGCTGCGGATTGCGCAGGCCGGTGGCGAACAGCTCGAGGTGTGTGCCATCGACATTGCACCGGAAGACGCCGCCCGTGTCGGGAAGGTAGACGGAGCTGCCGTCGGGCGCCTTGGCGTTGGCGCCGCGGTCGCCGACGGAGAAATAGATTTTGTGGTCCGGCCCGATGCACAGGCCGTGGAGGTCATGGCCGAGAAAGCTGATGTGCACGCCGTAGCCGGTCGAGAGCTCTTTACGGACGTCCGACTGGCCGTTGCCGGTGGTGTCCTGAAGAAGATAGAGGGCCGGGATGTCGGCGTAATAGAGCTTGCCATTCAACGGCAGCAACCCCGCGCCGATGCCCGCTTCGATCGAGTTGAACCCGCTCGCAAAGATCGTCGCTTTGTTGGCCACCCCGGATCCGGTCGTGTCTTCAAGAAGCCGGATGCGGTCATCGTCCTTGGTCATATTGCGGACGTTCGGCCCCATTTTCCGCTTGAGCAGCGCCACGCGATCGGCCACGGTCCGGCAGGCGAGGTCATCCACGAGCCAGTCCATATGCCCGCGGATGTCGAGCACATCGGACGTGTGGCGAAACGTCTCCACCACGTAAACGCGGTCCTTATCGTCCACGCGCATGCACACCGGGTTCGCCAGCATCGGCTCAGCCGCCCAAAGCTCAATGCTCAACCCGTCCGCAACTTTGATGTGGCCGATTGACTGCTGGCCCTCGTCGGACGCGGTGTGGATTTCCTTGCTGTAATCATCGTGCGTCAGTTCATGCTCCGCCCAGGCGCTGGAGGAAATGGACGCGAGAAACCAGGCGGGCAGGGCAACGTGCCGCACGGCGGCGAAGAGAATCGCTTTTTTCATTGTGTATTGAGGCTAAGATGACTAAACAACCGAACACTTCCGGGCCGAATCAGGCCGGCGTTCTCAATAGTACAGATCGTGCGCGACGTTGACACGGGCGGGACGTCGATATGGGCAACTAAACCCAGTCCGCACCGCCCTCACCTACCGGACAGGGCCGAAGGACGTCGCAAAACCCAAACGGTTTGGGACCGTATGAAACATACCATGCACACTCTGGCAATCATTGCCCTTGCGGCCACAGTTGTACTCGGCTCACAAGCCTTCGCCGACTCGACCACCCCGGTAGCAGGCAAGCTCAATAACGGCTGGGACGGGAAGCTCCTCAACTACGAACGCACCGAAAAGCTGATCGTGGAAGAGACCACGCCCACCGACGCCCAGGTGAACTTTTGGATGCGGCCGCCGCAGGCGACCGCGGACGCGGCCGAGCCCAGAGACGCGGGCGCGGCCAAGTCGCGTGCCGTGGGGAAGGTCAACGTCACTCATCTGCGCTTCAAGGACGCCACCGGCGACATCGTCCCGGCGCTGCTCTGCACGCCCAAGGACCAGCCGGGGCCGTTTCCGCTGGTCATCGCGGTGCACGGTCTGATGAGCAACAAGGCGCAGGTTTGCGGGCAGGTGGCGCCCGCGCTGGCGAAACGCGGGTACGCGGTGCTTGCCGCGGACATGCCCTGCCACGGCGAGCGCCCGGGGAACCCGTTCGATCTGGTGGACGCCCGCAATTTCAAGAAAAGCTTCCCGCTCTATCGCAAGGCCGTGATCGACGTGCACCAATTGATGGATCTCGCCGAGCAACGCGCCGACATTGACCACAAGGCCGGGTTCGTGCTCGCCGGCTATTCGATGGGTTCCTGGATCAGCAGCGTCGCCGGCCCCAGCGACGACCGAGTCCGCGCGATGGTGCTGATGGTCGGCGGCGCGTTCGACATCCCGGCGGAGTCGCTGAAAATTCCCGAGATCGCCACGCTCGACCCGCGCCTCGCCCTCGCCCATTTCACCGGCCGCCCCCTGCTGCTGCTCAACGGGAAGACCGACAACGTCGTCGCCCCCGACCTGAGCAAGCGCCTCTTCGCCGCCAGCGCCGACCCAAAGAAACAGATCTGGTACGACAGCGGCCACTTCCTCCCCGACCAGGCGTATGAAGACGCCGCGAAGTGGATCGCGGAAGGCGCGGCGAAGGCCGAGGCGCTCAAGGCAGATGCGAAACCGCGTGCCAAAGCGGGGTAAATGTCATATGGTGACCCTGGTTGAGAGGCTTGTATGACGTCTCCAGAAGAATCGCGTAATCATCCCTCCGAAGACGACACTCTCGAGTCTCTCGATCCCGATACTCTCGCGGCAATTGAGCGCGCCGAGGCGCAATCCACCCGAGGGGAAGGGCGGCCATGGGAGGAAGTGCGCAAAGAGCTTCACGCAAGATTCTTGGACGGCCGAGGGTAAAGGTCTCAACGACGTCCCACGTCCAAAACTACGCGCCAAGGCCGCCGAGTGGCCAGGAAGCCAGGAAAATTTATTCAATTGCATTCCCCTTGGCTTCCTCGCCTCTTGGCAGTTTCGGCGCGATTCCCCTTCTTCGCGTCTTCCTTCGCGCCATCACGTCTTCGCGGTTATCCGCATCGCGGACGTCCTGTAGCAAAGGAAAGATTCAGTCTTGCTCGGATTTCTTGTAGGTTCGGCTCTGCCGAACATTCCTGTATTCGCGGAGAAATGTTCGGCAGAGCCGAACCTACATGAAGGCGCGGAGGTCGTCTCCATGCCAAGATATGCGCGGGCCGCACATGCCACCGCACACGTAGCCGGCGGCGCGGGTTCTAACGGCGGCGCTTCGCCCCTATAATCCGCCCCGTGACCAGCCCCCGGCCGATTCAGCAGTTGTCCGCCTCCCTCGTTAACCGCATCGCGGCGGGCGAAGTGATCGAGCGGCCGGCGGCGGTGGTCAAGGAACTCGTCGAGAACGCGATCGACGCGGGGGCGTCCCACATCGTCGTCGAGGTGGAAGACGGCGGGCGGGCGCTGATCCGCGTGATCGACGACGGGGGCGGCATACCGGCCTCCGATCTGCCCCTCGCCTTCGCATCGCACGCGACCAGCAAGCTGACCTGCGACGACGACCTGTTTCGCATCAGCACGATGGGCTTTCGCGGCGAGGCGCTGGCCAGCATCGGCGCGGTTTCCCACGCCCGCATCCTTTCCCGCACGCCTACCGACGAAGCGGCATACGAAATCCAAAACCGCGGCGGCGCGATCAGCGACGCGCAGGCCGCCGCGGGGAACGTCGGCACCACCGTCGAAGTCCGCAACCTCTTCTACAACACCCCCGCCCGGCGGAAATTCATCAAGGGCTCTTCCACCGAGATGGGCCACATTTCCGAAATGCTGCTGCGGCTGGCGCTGCCGCATCCGAAAATCGCATTCGTCCTCTCGCACAACGGCCGCAAGTCGCTCGACCTGCCCGCGTGTTCCGAGGAACAGCGGCTGCTCGACGCATGGCCCAAGGAGTTTCACGACTGCAAGCTGACGATCGACGTGCGCGACGCGGAGTTGCGCCTTCGCGGCATCATCGGATTGCCTGAACTGGCCCGCCCCACCGCCCGCTATCAGTATTTCTATCTCAACGGCCGCCACATCCGTGACCGGTTCATCCAGCACGCCGTGCGGGAATCCTACCGCGGCCTGACGGAGCCGGGCCGGCAGCCCGCGGCGGTCTTGCTGCTGGAAGTCCCGCCGGGCGACGTGGACGTGAACGTCCATCCCACCAAATCCGAAGTCCGCTTCCGCGACAGCGGCCGCATCCACGGCCTCGTGATGTCGGTCGTGCGCGAGAAGCTGCTGGGCAGCGACCTGACGCCGCTGGCGCTGCCGATGCGATCCGACGCGGATGACGCCCCCCGCCAGGATCTACGGCAAAAACTCGCCGAGTTCTTCAAGCAAGCCCCGGGCGAATTCGGTGGCGCTTTACATGCGTCGCCTTCGCCGGCGTCCGGCCTCGCCCCTTTCGGTGCAGACCAATCGATCGAAACTCGTACGATTGCACCCTTTATTGCGTCTTCCGCCCCGCTCGCGCCGGCGGACGGAGCGCGGCCCGCCCTGCCGCCGATGCCGGCGTCGCTCGATCAGAGGGCTGCGTCCACCCCGCGGCCGCAGCCGGGGGGCGATTTACCCCAGCCGGCGATCCAGCTTCACAACAGTTATCTCGTCGCCCAGAGCGACGACGGGCTGGTGATCATCGACCAGCACGCGCTGCACGAGCGGATCATGTATGAAGAGCTCCTGGCAAGGGTGAACCGTGGGCCGCTGGAGGCGCAGCGGATGCTCATCCCACAGGTGGTGGACGTCTCCTCGACGCAGCTTTCGCTGCTGGAGCAAATCCAGCCGCTGCTCGGAAAGCTGGGCATCGAAGTGGCGGTGTTCGGGCCCGGCAGCGTGGCGGTGCACGCCTTCCCTTCATTCCTCGAAAAGCTCGAACCCGGCACGTTCGTGCGCGAGCTGCTCGAGCGCGGGGAACAGGAGCTGCTCGATTTGCACGAGGAGGAACTGCTCCACGAGGTGCTCGACATGATGGCCTGTAAGGCCGCGGTAAAGGCGGGGGACCCGCTTTCGTCCGCCGAGATCGAAGCGCTGCTCGCCCGCCGCGAGCTCATCGAGCGCTCCAGCAATTGTCCCCACGGCCGCCCCACCACCCTCCGGCTAAGCCTGCGGGATTTGGAAAAGCAGTTTAAGAGGACGGGGTTTTAATTGTCGGTTGTCATTTGAGTAAGTCACACCAGTCCAGTTAGGCGAGGAGCACGTTCATCATGGCTACATCGCATACGCATTGCTTGTCGGTTCCCCGCACGCTGTTTGGTGCGATCATCGTTGCTGCCCTGGGGGCGTTTTTCGCGGGGGGCTGCAAGAAAGTCCCGGCGACGCCCGGCCCCGCCGGCGCACAGACGACCAAAGCCACGATCCTCCTCGACTGGAAGCCCGAGCCGGAATTCGGCGGGTTCTACGCGGGAAAACTCACGGACGTGTTTGGGAAGCACGGCATCGACATTGACCTGGCCGTCGGCGGGGAATCCGTCGCGACCTGGCAGCGCGTGGACCGCGGCGACGTGGATTTTGCCACGACTTCCGCCGACCAGCTTTTGATCGCCCGCGCGCAGGGCGCGGACGTCGTCGCGGTCTTTGCGGTCTATCAGACGTCTCCGCAGGGCGTCATGGTCCATAAGGCCCGCGGGTTTTCGATGATGAAGGACGTCTTCACTCACCCCGGCACGCTCGCCGCGGAGCCGGACGTGTGGCTCAAGTTCCTCTTGAAAAAGTACGGCCCCGGGCAGGTGCAGCTCACCGCCTACGCCGGGGGCGTCGCGACGTTTCTCGCCAAGCCGGATTATTCGCAGCAATGCTTCGTGACCAGCGAGCCGCTGATCGCCAAAAGCAACGGCGGAGACCCGCAGGCGTTTCTCGCCTCCGATGAAGGGTTCAATCCCTATACGACCATGCTCATCACCCGCGGAAAGA
>JAQGHH010000147.1 GCA_028288945.1 Phycisphaerales bacterium | reverse complement strand
GTTCGTCGCCGCCCGCCGCCGCGGCGGTTTGCATGGCCTTGATGTCCTTGGCGCCTTCGGGCGGCGCCCAGGCAAACTGCGTGTCGGGCAGATCACCGCCCGGTGTCGCGGTCGCGTATTCAATCGTGAACGAGGCGTTCTTCACATCGGGCACGCCCTGTTTTTCGAGCATGGCCTTAATGTTCGTCATCGAGCGGCGAACGAGGTGCGTCTGCGGATCGACGGCCAGCGTGACGATTAGTTTATTCGTCAGCGAAATCTCGAGCGTGGGGCAGGAGACATCGCCGACGTTCGTGTCGTCCACCTTCACGATACTGGTCACGTTTTCAGTCAGCTCCCTGGCGGGGTCTTTGGCGAGGGCCAGCAGGAGCGACGGATTTTGCATTTCCAGAATCTTCGGGAGCGGGGCGGGAAGGTCCTTGGTCGCGACCTTCTCCTTAGCGGTGTCAGCAATTGAGTAGAAGTTCTTGGCCTTGAGATACGAGTAGGCTTTTTCGCCCGTGGAGCCGCAGAGAACGTCGTCCTTAAGGGCGTGACGGAATTTGTTGGGCGCCGCGAAAGTGGCGGTGAATTCGGTGGACTCTGTCTGCTTGTCGCCGGCCGCCTCGATTTTGCTTGAGAGTGTGCCGGTGAGATCGAGAGTTTTGAGTTTGCGGTAAGCTTCGCTGATCTGGTCGATCACTTGTTGGGCATCGGCGCTGATCTTCGCCGCGGCGGGCGCTGCCGCGTCATCGGGCTTTGTAGTCGCATCGGAAGGTTTGGCTGTCGGGTCTGTGGGTTTTGCAGTCGTGTCCGAAGGCTTGGCCGTGGCGGCTTCGGGCTTTGCCGCGGGGGCGTCGGCGGGCTTGGGGGCGTCTTCGGCGAGCAAGGCCGTCGCGCCCAGCGCTAACGCGGCACACGCGACGGAACGGATGAACAAGCGAAGCATCATGAAATCCTCCGGAACACCCCTTCGTTTAGATGCGCCAGCCAACTGAATGTTTCGCTGCGCCATCGTGGCCATTACAGGCCGAACGCCAGAGCGTTGAGGAATGATAGGCCTTCACGCGGGTACGAGCTGAAAGCGAGGCCCTGGATTCTTCGATTACAGGATTAGGTTCATCAAATCCGGGGCCTCGCTGTCGCTCGTACCCGGCGTGTGGGGAATTGCTCAGTCAGTCCGCAAGGGTGACGTGGTGAGTGCCGATTCCAGGTCGTCGAACTCGTCGCCGCGGAAGAGGTTGCCGATGTAGGCGTTTCGGACGCCGGCATCGTTGATGATTTCCCGCGGCGTGCCTTCCTTGAAGACGCGGCCCTCATTGATAATGAGTGCCCGATCGCACACCCGTAGCGTCTGGGCGACGTTGTGGTCCGTGATGAGCACGCTCTTGCCGAATTCGCGCTTCAGTCGGCGGACTTCTTCCTGAAGATCTTCCACCGCGATCGGGTCTACGCCGCTGAAGGGTTCGTCGAGGAGAATGAGCTTGGGGTCGGTGACTAAGGCGCGGGATATCTCCAGCTTGCGCCGCTCGCCGCCGCTGAGGGTATCCGCCTTTTGGTCGCGGCATTTGAGCAGGCCATATTGATCCAAAAGCTGATTCGCCCGGCGATGACGCTCGGACCGGCTGAGCGTGGGGAGCGTTTCGAGGATCGCCTGGAGGTTCTGCCAGACCGTGAGTCGGCGGAAGTCGCTTCGCTCCTGGGAAAGGTATCCGATGCCCCGCTGAGCCCGCTTGTACATGGGCAGATGGGTGATGTCGTGCCCGTCGAAGGCGACCGCCCCGCTGTCGGGGGTGACCATGCCAAGGATCATGCGGAACGAGGTGGTTTTCCCGGCGCCGTTGCGACCCAGAAGGCCGACGATTTCCTGTTGGGCGAGGACGAAACTGACCTCGTCCACTACCACTCTGCCGTTATAGGACTTACAGAGTTTCGTCGTTTCGAGAAGGTTCATGTTAGTCGAGAAAGGACGGCCGCGCGAGGGGGTTATCTTCGGGTGAAAGGCGTGGGAAAGCAAGGGCAACCGGCATTGTGGATAACATGTGGAAACATTCAGACATCTTTGATGACGGTCGCAAGGTATTTTCTCACTTAAGGCCCTGAAAAATAGGGGCTTGTTCGGAGAAGCCGAAAAATGCGGGCGTCTTCATCGGATTTTTACGTTGTAACTATAGATATTTGTTTAAGTTGCGCCTTCAACGATGCGCGGGATCGGATTACTTGGTTGTAATTCTTTTGCAAGCATTCTCACAAAGAACGACCGGCGGAATGGATGGTAGGCGGGCTCAAGCGTGCGCAGCCCCTTGTGGATAACCTGAGAATTGCATGCGCTACGGGATGACACGAAAAAGAAAATATTTTTGATTTGTTTGCTCCCCTTGCTATCTTGCAATGCTAGTAATTGCGTCCCCCGGCACGGGGACCCAATCCGCCTGGGAAGGGCTCGGCGCGGGAATCAGTAATGTGCCGATCGCGGGGCCTTTTTTATGCGCCCCGACCACGTCTGGAAAGGAATGGCTTTCATGGCCACCGGGAAGGTTAAGTGGTTTAACGACCAAAAGGGCTACGGGTTCATTTCATCGGAGGAGGCGAAGGACGTCTTCGTTCACCACTCCGTTATTGAGGGCGACGGGTTCAAAACGCTACAGGAAAATGAATCCGTGGAGTACGACGCGGAAGACAGCCCCAAAGGGCTCAAGGCGACGAAAGTCCGCCGGCTTGTCGCCGCGAGGTAAACGCGGCTAAGCATTGACCAATACGAAAGACCCGCCTGAAAGGGCGGGTTTTTTGTTGCGCTACTTTGCCACGACAAACTTTTTGTGGGCTGGCTTCCGCTCGGCGGGCGATGCGAGCCAGGAACGCAACCGCGTGGCAGCTTCCGGCAGAGCGGTTTCCGGGCTCGAACGGGAAACTTCGGGGCCGGGCGTGATCGTTACATATCCGCTGTACCCGATTCCTTGAAGCCGGGTGAGGAATTTGCGAACCGGGATGTCCGCTTCATCCGAGGCGGGGGGCGGGATGTGAGCGTATTGGATCTTGGAATTCAGCACCGGCACGCTGACCAACGGCCCCTCGCCCGCGGACGTCCCGGCAACAACATCCCAGCAGCAGGCGATTGCCGGATGGCGGAGGCGGTCGAGCACGGACCACATTTGCCGGGCCGTGCGAATGGCCGATCCGTTTTTCACGACGAGCATCGCGCCATGATCCGCCGCCCAATCCCCCAGCGGCAGCAGCCAATCGCCCAGCCCCACCGCCGTCGCCATGGCGCTGCGCCCCACCGCGCCCTGCCCCACCCTCACCGTCACGAGCCGGCAGTGCAGGCTCTTGGCGATTGAAACGGTCTGCTTCAATTCCTGCGCCGATTCAGCGTCACGCTGCTTAACGCCGGTGTAGAAGACTGAGCCGTCGAGACAGGCGATTTCCACCCCCGCCTTCTCAAACGCCCGGCTGACTTTCGCGGGGTCCGTAAGGAACACGTTCGCGCCCGCAGAAACGGGCTCGCGCACCGTCCCGGCCAGTTCGACGCCGTCGAAGCCGAATTCCTTGGCGCGTGCCGCGATCGTTTCAAAATCCGAGGCGGGGAAGAAGGATGAGGCGAATGCGAGGTTCATTGGAGAAGTAGGCAGTAGGCGGATCAGAGACGGCCGAGGATAGAAGATAGAGGATGGAGGATGGCGATGAAACGCTTCGCCATCCTCCATCCTCTATCTTCCAACGCGACTTCTGCCTACTGCCTACTCACCACCACATCCGCCTTCTGAACCGCGTTCTGCATGGCCGCTTCCACGAAGCCCAGGAACATCGGCTGCGGCCGCAACGGGCGGCTGGTTAGCTCCGGATGCGCCTGGGTGCCCAGGAAGTACGGATGCACTTCCTTCGGGAGTTCGAGCACCTGCATAATCGGATGGCCCGGGGCTTTGCCGCTGAAGACCATACCGGCTTCTTCGAGGGTGCGGACGTATTTCGGGTCTACTTCGTAGCGGTGACGGAAGCGGAGGCGGATACGGTTTGCATTGTTGAAGAGGCGTGAGGCGAGGCTGCCCCGTTTGAGGTCGACATCTTTTCCGCCCAGCCGCATGTTACCGCCGAGGCCTTCGATCTTTTTCTGTTCGGGGAGGATGTCGATGACGGGGTTTTTACAGGAAGGCTCGAATTCGCTGCTGTTGGCGTCGGGGATGCCGCAGACGTTGCGGGCGTATTCGATGACCGCCATCTGGAAACCCAAACAAAGCCCCAGGTACGGCACCTTATTCTCGCGTGCCCAGCGAATACATTCGATCTTCCCCTCGGTCCCGCGGACGCCGAAGCCGCCGGGCACGATCACGCCGTTACATCCGGCCAGGCGCCGGTCCA
>JAQGHH010000138.1 GCA_028288945.1 Phycisphaerales bacterium | reverse complement strand
AGGGTTTCAAAGGGAAGGTCGGCCCACTGGCCGCTGAAGAGGGTGACGGGACGAGCCATGGGAATGTCTCCTTAGATAGAGCCTCCGCCGGGTGCCTGGCCGGGGAGTGGATTGTGAAAGTTATCCTTGGCGGAAATAAGAGCGGATTGCTTGAAGCGTGTCAATATCGCTAAATCGGCGCCTGGCGACAACGGTCGTAATGCTCTCGATGAAACCGGAAAAGTACTTCGGGCACGTGGAAGCAGACTGGCTCTGCGCTACCGACGATTGCCCGCAAGCTATTGGATTCGACGCGGCCTTCAACTGGCCGGCAGACGTCCAATGGAATCCCCAATTCGATCTCCTGCCGGGCGACGCGGCTATACCAAGGTTGGGGGGCGAGCGCGCGGTCTTGCGGCACACAATACGCAAGCATCTCGCGAAAGTTCCCAAAGCATTCGCTCCACGGCAAGGGCAGGCCCGCGGACTCCGTCGGGCGAAGCTCGGCGCGCAGATCGGGCGAGGTGCCGGCCCAGGGATCAAGCAGCAAATGAATGCCGCCGTCGACGGAACGTCGCGCCACGGTGCTACGCGGCACGTGCATCGGCATCCCCTCGGACACATGCCGGGCGACTAACGCGTAGAAGATGCTGCTGATGGCGAGTGATCCACAGAAATTGTCCGCATTGATCGGGAACGATCGCGGCGACGGTGACCAGCACGGTGAGGAGTGCGGGCACCCGAGGCACCCAAGATGTGCGAAGCAAGGCGATGCCGAGCAGTAAATCCGTCAGCGCCGTGATTTGCCACGGCAGCCAACCCAGCCGCCAGAGCCACGGATGGTTCCCAAGATATGCGAGTCGATCGACGACATTGGGCGCATGACCGCCCGGCATTCCCGGAAGCAGTAGAAGCGCCATCGAGGCCATCGCTGCCGCGTGAATGAGAAAATTAAAGACGAGCACCCGCTCAAGGGGCCGTGCGGCAAGGGGCGCGAAGTAAGCGGGCGGCAGTGAGTCTCCCATTCGTTTGAATTATCGCGAACGTGGCGAAGGTGGAACGCTACGAGCGCGCTTTCGCGTCTTTCATCGGATGAATAACGTTCGTGTGGAAATAGCGTGGGGCGGGCGGTCCAGCCGTCTTTGTTGCTGCGTGTCGTAGGTTCGGCTTTGCCGAACGTTTCTTCCATGAACGCGGGAATGTTCGACACGGCCGAACCGACGTCGGATGCGACGGGCCAAAGCTACGCGCCAAGAATGCCAAGAGAAAAAATCCGATTGGATTTTTTCTCTTGGCATTCTTGGCGACTTGGCGGTCTTGTCGTGTTTCCTCTTCTTCGCGTCTGTCTTCGCGCCATCGCGGCTTCGCGTTTCTCCGCACCGCGGTTCTTCCCAAGCGGTAGAAGAGGTCGCTGCGCTCGGGCTTTCTTCGACTGGAGTACTGGCCGACGTCACGGAGTACCGCGACCATGGACAGGATGCCCATGCCACTATTGAATCATCGCACGGCGACTTTCGGCAGGCTGACGCTCAGCGCGAATCGGTCGGCGAGGGTTGCGCCTTGCCCGCCTTTACCCGTCTTGGCGATTTGGTCGTTTACCTTCTTGATGCGGTCGCCCAGGCCCGGGTGGGTGCTGAAGAGCTTGAGGCCGTGGCTCTGGCCCTGTTGCATGCGCTGGAGGAAGTGGACGAAGCCGTTGGGGTCGTAGCCGGCGCCGACGACGTACTTGACGCCTTCGACGTCCGCCTCTTCTTCCTGCGGCTGGCTGAAGCCGGTGTTGAGAATGACGGTGCCCAGGCCGTCGGAAAGCGTGTTGAACTGGGCGGCGTGACCTTCGCTCGATGCGGCGGTAACGACGCCCTGCTTGAACGTCGCACTCTTCGCGGCATCCAGGCCATGGTGCTTGCAGACGTGGCCGATCTCGTGACCTAAAACTCCGGCCAGCTCGGATTCGTCTTTCATGCGCTGGATCGCGCCGCGGGTGATGAAGACGTATCCGCCGGGGGCGGAGAAGGCGTTCACTTCGTCCGTGTCGAGTACGGCAAAGAAATATGGCGTCGTCCGCGGGGCGGCGGTGGCAACCGTGCGGCCGACCAGCGTGACATAACGATTCAGATTCTGGTCCTGATAGATGGCGTAGCGGTTGGTCGCCTGCAGCGCGACCGCCTCGCCGAGCGCCGGCTCGTCTTTTTCGCCCAGCGCCATGGAGTGCCCGACCTGCTGCACGCCGTTAACGAGATTGGTGACGTTCAAGTCAGCGCCCGAGCAGCCGCCCATGTTGAACGGCACAAAGGCCAGGGCCAGCGCCGTCGCAGCCAGCGAGCCGGCGGCGAAGGTGCGTTTGGAGAGTGAAAGTTTCATGTGAGGTCCTCAGCTTCGGAAAATCTTGGCTCAAGAAAACAGCTTGCGCCACGGGAACCGCTTACTTGCGATACTTCGCCACACCCACGTGCCCCGCGGCGGCGAAGGCCTTTAAGTCGTTGCCGCCGACGGCCTTGTTCCAGGCCAGCATCTGGTTGACGCCGGCCTTGCTGAGGTTCTTCGCCGCGGCGTATTTCTCGGTGTCTTCCTGAAGTCCGCGGCCCGCTGCGCCCGTGTTCACATCGGAAGCGACCGCATTGCCCGACGCCCCGGCGAGGTTGGTGTTGGCGGGGAGGTCATCCAGCGAGAGGTACCCTTCCTTGCCGCCGGGCGT
>JAQGHH010000100.1 GCA_028288945.1 Phycisphaerales bacterium | reverse complement strand
CCATTACATATGCGGGCGAGTGTTTCTTTGCCGACGCGTATTCGCATCGCTACCGCTTCGTGGCCCGCGAACCCAAGTCCGCGAGCCGGGCACAATTCGAGTGGGATTTCGGGGACGGGCAGACGGGCACGGTCGCGGAGCCGGACCATGTTTATCTGACGGACGGCGTGTATCCGGTAAAGCTGACGGTGCGGATCGGGGCTAATTCTGACACGCAGACGGTGAAGCTCGCGGTGCATCGGGATTGGGAGCACATCGACAAGCCGCCGGGCGATGAGCCGATCGTGCAGGCGCGGGTGGTGGGGGCGTATGAGCTGGGGAGGATTCCCGAAGAGTGGCTGCCGCGGGCGACGCTGCTGCACGAGCGGGCGGGAAGGGTGGAATGGATGCTGGCGGCGGCGGGGCGGTTGGCTTCCTTGCCCAAGCACCCGGGCGCCACGCAATCGCTGGCGGCGCTCGAAGAAGCGACCCGGTCGGCGGTCGTGAAAGGCCAGCAGGGGCCGGCACTGGCGGTGTGGGAAAAAGTGCCGGCAGGCTCGGATTTGCACCCGGGGGCGGCGAAGGCGTTTGCGAGATTGCTGCTGTGGAACGTCGGGGATTTCGCCAGGGCCGCGCGGGTGCTGGAGCCCCATGCGGCCAAAGGCGATGAGTCGGTCCGCCTGCCCTATGCGGAGGCGCTGGTGCTCGGCGGCAAGGCGCTGGACGGGCGAAAGATCCTGGAATCGCTGCCGATGAATGAATCGCCCGAGAAGCGCGTCGCCAGGAGCGGGGCCTTGGCGCGGACGATTGAGTATTACATCAAGGAAAAGGACTGGGAGACGGGAGAGGAGCAGTGGGATGCCTGGCAGCGCCAATTCCCGGCGGATTTCCTCGAAGGGTACAGCGTGACCCTCAAGGCGAAGCTGATGGAGATCAAAGGCGCGCCGCTGGCCGCGGCAAAGGTCGCCGAGGCGTACGCGACGGCGGAGCCGGGATCGTCTTACAGCCCGCAGTTATTATTTCGCGCGAGCAAACTGTTGGAATCAACGGACCCGGCGAAGAGCCGGGCGCTGATGAAGACTTTAAAGGACAGGTATCCGGAGGATCCGTTGAGCCAGTGAGATACGGGCGCGACACGACTCCGGCCGCCAGCCCCAGCCCCGGAGGGCTTACCCGGCCTGTGCGATCATTCCGGCGTGCATCGCGGTGTGGGTTCGGGCGGCGGGGCGGGCGTTTCGCAGCAGGACGTGCTGCATGATCTCAAGCCGGCGGGCGCAGTCGGTCATTTCGGGGCGCTTGGCCGGGTTGGTCTTGACGCATTCCATTACGAAATTCGACAAAGTCTCGGGGACGCCCGGGTTGAGGCTTCGCGGCGTGGGGATTTCGCTGTCGACCAGGAAGCTCGTCTCGCTCTTTTTGATGTTGAAGAGCGTCGGCAGCTTGCGGCCGGTCAGGCACCAGTAGAGCGTCGCGCCGAAATTGAACACGTCCGTCCTGCCGGTCACTTCCTGGCAGCGGACCTGCTCGGGCGAGATGAAGTCGGGGGTGCCCTGGATGCGCGTTTTGACCGTGCCGGTCTTGCAGGCCTGGCCGAGGTCGATCACCTTCACCTCGCCCGCTCCGTTGCGGAGGATGTTGTTGGGCTTCAAGTCGCAGTGGACGTAACCGAGCTGATGCAGGGCCAGCAGCCCCTCGGCCACCTTGATGAAGCAATCGACCGTGTCGAGCACGCTCTTGGGCGGGGTACTTTCGAGCGGGGTGCCGTCCACCAGTTCCATGATCAGGCAGGCGTCGATCGTCTTGCGGAGGAGCGTACGGTTGACCTTCACGTCGATGGATCGCCGAAGGCCGGGGTGATTGACCAGGCGGCCGACCTCGTATTCCGCCTCCAGCTGCTCTACAAACCGCTCGTCGCGGTCCGTGGTGCGGATAACGTGTTTGAGGGCGTAGATCTGGTGGGTGTCGGCGTGGCTGACGACGTAGATACGACTGCCGGCGCCTTGGCCGATGTAGTCCAAAACTTCGTATCCGAACAATGTCTTGGGCAATTCAACGCCCGGCTCAGTGATTAGTGTACTCATACTACTCATGACGAAATCCCCGATGGCGGCGAGTTCTCAGCTCCCAGGTTGCTCTCTCAGCGGCGGTTTGCTTACCTTACTATACGCCTAAACGAGCTCATTATTTATGCCCAACGAGCTAAATAATTGCGATTGCGACCGATAATCTGGGCGGTTTGGGGGACCGGTCATTCTATGAGGGCTGTAACTTCCTTAACGCCAGCGCCCCGGCAAAAAAGAAGTTGCCAGTTATGAGTTGCCAGTAGATGGGCAATCTGCCCTTCACTGACAACTCACAACTGGCAACTATTCTCTTGTTCTTTCCAGCGGCTACTTCCATTCGGTCGTCTTGAACGCCTTGAGGGCGTCCTTGAGCGGCCCTTCGACGTCGGGGGAGAGCTCTTTCTTGGTGGCAATGGCCTGACGGACCTGTGGAACCCGGGCGTCGATGTACGCCAGCAGGGCGTCCTGGAACTCCTGCACGCGGGCCAGGGGAACGTCGTCGAGGAAGCCTTGCGTGCCGGCGTAGATGACGATGACTTCGTTCTCCAGCGGCATCGGGCGGTATTGCGGCTGCTTGAGCAGCTCCACCAGCCGGGCACCGCGATCGAGCTGCTTTTGGGTGGCGGCGTCGAGCTCGGTGCCGAGCTGGGCGAAGGCTTCGAGTTCGCGATAGGCGGCCATGTCCAGCTTGAGCGAGCCGGCGATCTTCTTCATGGCTTTCGTCTGGGCGTTGCCGCCCACGCGGCTGACGCTGATACCGACGTTAATGGCCGGGCGCACGCCCGCGAAGAACAGGTCGGGCTCGAGGTAGATCTGCCCGTCCGTGATGCTGATGACGTTCGTCGGGATGTACGCCGACACTTCGCCTTCCTGGGTTTCGATGATCGGCAGGGCGGTGAGCGATCCGCCGCCGTTGCTGTCGCTGAGCTTTACGGCGCGTTCGAGCAATCGGCTGTGGAGATAGAACACGTCGCCCGGGTAAGCCTCGCGGCCGGGGGGCCGGCGGAGGAGCAGCGAAAGCTGGCGGTATGCCGCGGCCTGCTTGGAAAGGTCGTCGTAGACGCAGAGCGTCGCCTGACCCTTCCACATGAAGTATTCGGCCATCGTGCAGCCGGCGTACGGCGCAATGTACTGGAGCGGGGCGGGGTCGGCGGCGGAGGCGACGACCACCGTCGTGTACTCCATCGCGCCATTGGCCTTCAGCACGTCCACGATGGCGGCAACGGTCGATTCCTTCTGCCCGATGCAGACGTAGAAGCACTTAACGCCGGTGCCCTTCTGGTTGATGATCGTGTCGATGGCGATGGCGGTCTTGCCGGTCTTGCGGTCGCCGATGATCAGCTCGCGCTGCCCGCGGCCGATGGGGATCATCGAATCGACGGCCTTGATGCCGGTGAGCAGGGGCTCGGTGACGGGCTTGCGCTCGGCGATTCCGGGGGCGACGGTGTCGAGCTTGCGGGTCTCTCGCGACGCGATCGGCCCGCCGCCGTCGATCGGCTGGCCCAGCGGGTTGACGACGCGTCCGATGACCGCGTCACCCACGGGCACCTCGAGCAGGCGGCCGGTGGACTTGACGGTATCCCCCTCCTTGATCTGGAGGTAGCTGCCGAAGATGACGGCGCCGATGGAGTCTTCTTCGAGGTTGAAGACCTGGCCCATGATGCCGTTCTCGAACTCGAGCAGTTCGCCGGCCATGGCGTTGCGGA
>JAQGHH010000069.1 GCA_028288945.1 Phycisphaerales bacterium | reverse complement strand
AGGGTTTTGACTTCCGGCTAAAACGTGCATATACACTTATTATGGAAACTCACCGCCCCGATCCCGACTTTCTCGCCTGCCGCGGGTGCGTCTGCTCGGCGATGCGGCGGGCGAGCCGGGCCGTCACTCAACACTATGAACGCGCGTTCCGCGGCTCGGGGCTGCGGGCGACGCAGTTCACGCTCCTGGCCTCGCTGACGCAGACGGGGCCGCTGCCGGTGTCGGCGCTGGCCGCACAGGCGGGGTTGGAGCGGACGACGCTGACGCGAAACCTTCGCCTGCTGGAAGACAAGGGGTTCGTGAGCGTGCGGCCGACGGAAGGGGACCAGCGGGTGCGGCGGGTCGAGCTGACGCGGGCCGGCCGCTCGGCCGCCGCCAAGGGCCTTCCCGCGTGGCGCAAGGCGCAGGCGGGCGTCGCGCCGATCCTTCGGCGGTACAAGCTGGAGAATTTGTCGGTCGCGGCGGGCGGATGATTTTTTTCGGCAGATAGGTGTATCTACACAGGAGATGGATCATGACAACCTTTGACGTTATTGGCGGTGTCGAATTGACCATGTCTGCCGCGATTATGGTCGCGGCCTTGAGCGTTGTGTTCGGGCGCAACATTGCGGAGCGCATAAAAGTTGCCGCGGTATTGTCCGGGTGGTTTGTGATCGTCGTGATCCTGGCCGCCACGGGCGCGGTGAACTACCAGCGCGGAATCGGCGCGCCTGGGCTCGGGCTGGCGGTGGGTCTGCCGATCCTGCTGATGTGGGTCGCGCTCATGCGTGTGCCCTCGCTGCGCGACGGGTTGGACCGCGCGCCGCTATCGGTATTGGTGGGCGTGCACGTCGTGCGGGTTCTGGGCTTCAGTTTCCTGGTCCTTCAGGCGAGCAACCGCCTGCCCGCGCCGTTCGCGCCGTCCGCCGGGTGGGGCGACATCGTTGCGGGCATTGCCGCGGTTCCGATGGCGTGGATGGTTCACCGGCAAGTCAGCGGCTGGCGGGCGGCGCTGATCGCGTGGAACGTGTTCGGAATGGCCGACCTTATCGCGGCGGTGACTCTGGGCGTGCTCTCCTCGCCCGGACCGCTGCGCCGGATTTTCGCCGAGCCGGGAACGGGTTTGATGTCTTTGCTGCCGTGGCTGCTGATCCCGGGCTTCCTGGTGCCGCTGCTTTTCACGACGCACCTGGCGATCTTCTACCGGCTGACCAAGTCGGCGCGCGCCCGCACGTCGATCCATCCGGCAAATGGCCGGTCGACAAATCCGGCGGTTGGATGATTTCTCGCACGAAGTGATTACATTCTAAGACCATAGGGATGTGAGAAATGCCAAAAATATCCATTTTGCGTCGATTTCGTGCAAACTTGCTCGGCAGGTGGTCGCCGGTTTTCGGTCTTGCTGCGCTGATGTTGGCGCCATCATTGTCGCGGGCCGACCTGTTCGTCGTAGACAGTGATACGGTCGGTCGCTTCAATAGCTCGACCGGCGCCGTCATCCAAACGAACGGCCAGAACGCGTTTACCACGCTGGTGGGCGCAACCGGCGTGACCGTTGGCCCCGACGCCAGGGTGTACGTCGGCACCTCCAATCCGGGTTTGGATCCCAATTTGGCCGTCGTCAATCGCTACAACGCGACGACCGGACAGAAGTTCGGCGGCGCGTTCATTGTTTACGCCAACGACGCGTCACAGCTTAGCAATGCTCAAGGGATGTCCTTCGGCCCGGGTGGAAATCTCTACGTTGCCGACATCGGTGACGATGGCTCCGTGAAAACCTTCAGCGCCAACGGCGGCTATCTGACCAGTTACCTCACCACCGGTGGAAACGCGCAGGCCGTCGCGTTTAACCCCGCGGCGCCTGGCGATGTGTACGTCGCCACCGGCGGGACCATTGAGCGCATCAACCTCGCCACCCACGCCGACAGCATTATCGTTCAGGGAAGCAGCGCCACATTTTCCGACGCGGCCGATCTGGCTTTCGGCCCCGACGGCAAGCTTTACGTCCTGGACCCCGGCGCGACGCCGCGAATTTTTCGCTACAACGCCGACGGCACCGGCCAGACCGTCTTTGCTGACTTCTCCAGCCCGGCATTCAGCCCCGCCATTTTTCAGCCCACGAACATGGCCTTCGGCGCCGACGGACATCTCTATGTGTCCGGCGAATCTCTGAATGCGCCGACTTCACAACAGGGCGAAGTTCTGCGACTCACCGCCGACGGCTCCTCGTCAACCGAGTTCGTTACAAACCTCAACACGCCTGGCTTTCTCGCCTTTAGCGATGTCCCCGAACCCTCCTCGCTCTCCCTGTTCGCCGGCTCGCTATTCTTCCTGCGCCGCCCGAAGCGGTGACTTGCTCCCTTGTTTGTCGGTCTTGCAACAAACAATTCGCACAGCAATTGTCTTGACGTTGCCCCGCCGAAGTTCGCATGATGTTCGGGATGGGAGAGGACGACGACTTTTCATTCCGCGACGCACTTCCGGACGGCCTGGCACATCGGCGCGGAGCGGGGATCAATCCCGGCAATCGCTTCGAAACCGTCAGGCTCCACGTCCTGGGTGAAGAGCTGGATCGGCAATCGATCGAAC
>JAQGHH010000140.1 GCA_028288945.1 Phycisphaerales bacterium | reverse complement strand
TCGGCGGCAAAATCCTCACCGGCGCGCCGGCCATGGGCGTACTGGCCGCGGAGGCTGCGGTCGCCTTGTTGCTAGCTTATCTCACGGCCAAACTCCGCCTGGCCGGCTGGTGGGGAACAATCGCCCTAGTGATTTTCTTTGCCGCCCTGGTCGTGCCGACGAACCTGCGCGCCGATCTCCCGGACCTGTACGCCAAAGCGGGATATACCGCCGATCAAGTAGCGATGATGCGCCGATTCAAGACTTCCAGCGGCGCGGGCTCGCTGATCATCTCCGGGCCGATTATCCTTCTTTCGCTCGGATATCTGCTCTACATCCGCAAGTTTTTCGGGCGCGCGAACGGGCCGCGGGGCGAAATGTCGCCGAGCGCCTGATAGCGCGTGCCCCGCCGGCAGGAACGACCGGGCACGCGCCTTTAGACGCTCGCCCAACGCGACGGCTACAGGGGATTAGCTTGCCCGCCCCGTCATGTAGCACAACCGAGGGCGGTTGTGCCACATTGAGGATCGATGTCGACATGGAGCGCCGGGAAAACCGGGGTAACGGCGCTATACCACCATTGGGCCCGGGAATCAGCGGCTGGCAATCGGCCGGCCTGCCGTCACCCCCACCTTCGCGCGCGCTCCGACTCGCGGCAGCGCGAGTCGTGCGAGTAGCACAACGGCGAGGCCCGGCAAAAGCCAAAACATTCGGCCGGCGATAAAGCCCATCCAGAACATCGGGGCGGCGACGGCCACCGCGACGGACAGCACGATTAGTTTCGGTTTGGTCGGGGTGGCATCGCTGCCGCGGCCCGGGACCATGCAGAGCCACACGTAGGCCGGGAAGATGAGGCCGTAAAAGGCCATGAACAGGCGATAGACCAGTTCCCCGCCCGCGAAGGCGGGGAGACGTAAACGGTCGGCCCATACGCCTACTAAAAATGCGATCACTGCGCAAACAGTGAAAACCGCCGGCCCCCGCGGGTCGCGGCGGCCTTCCCCGGTTATCGCCCGCCCGTGCACGGCGACCGTGAACGCGGACTGGAGCATCATGTGAAACGCAATGATCCACGCCAGCGGCCGCGGGAGCGCCGCCACGTAGCGCGGCTGAAGGTAGCGCGCGTACCAGAGCGTGAAGACGATCATCAGCAGAAAGAAGATGCCGAACCCCAACGTGAACGCGGCGATCGCGGCATTGGTCGTCATCGAAGCCCGGGCGCGGAGGAAGGTGAGATCGAGATACGGGCAAAGCGCGAACCCGAAGACGCACACCGGCGCGAGCCCGATCAGCCCGGAGATCGGCAGCCGGCCTGTCGGCAGCGGGATCGCCCCGTGCGCCGCCGGCCCCCACGCCGCGAAGGCGAACAAGCCGAGCGAGACGGCGAGCACCGCCGTGGCGATGATCAGATCTCGCCGCGCATGCCGGCCCAGGATAAACAGGCCCCCGGCGGCAACGACCGTAAAGATTTCGGCCACCTCCCCCACCAGAGCGCGGATGATCCAGCCGACGAAAAACGCGTGGAACAGAATCGTCACGAATGAAAAGGCTGTGGCGGCGGTGCGGTGGGTATCGGCCAGGCGCAGCGCCGTTTCCCGACGCCGGAGCACCCACCCCATCGCCGCCGCCCCGACGACGTTGGGCGCGGCAAAGACCAGCCACCCCATCTCCCCGAAATCCCGCACCAGCAGCACCGGCAGAAACATCCCGATGCACCAGGTCCACGAACAAGCGAGAAACGCGCCCCAACCGAGGGCGAAAAGGCGGGAGTTGTCGGGGGTATTGGAAAGTGGATTCACGGGTCGCCCTGCACGCCACCGGGTGCGGGCAATTCCGAAACCCGAATCCCCGAAATCCGAATCAAATCCGAATGACGAATTCCGAATGACGAAGGGAAGACTGTGCCGCGAAGGCGCGAAGAGGCGAAGAAACGCGAAGAACTAATCACAACGATTGCGGAAAGCCCAGAATAGCACCAGAGCAAAGTCATGTGTTTTCTTCGTCTTCCTTCGGCCCTTCGCGCGTTCGCGGCAAGTCCTCTCTTCGGAATTCGTCATTGGGACTTGATTCGGATTTCGGGGATTCGGGTTTCGGGTTTAGTTATCTGCTTTTCCGCGCGGCTTTGCGTTTGTGCTGGACTTTGGGGGTGACGTGGAAGGTGGCGACGCACTGGCCGACGCGCTTGTCGCGCTCGCCGGGGCGGAAGCCTTGTTGGAGGACGTCCAGGTCGAGCGTGATGTTGAACTCGCCTTTGCCGGCGACCAGTTCCTTGATGTTCTCGCGGCTCTTCATGCGGTAGACCGCCGGCCCGAAACAGGGGCGGAGGAACTTGTAATCCAGATGCTTGCAGACCACGGTGTAGTCGCCCCCGACGGCCGCGAAAACGTACATGCCGCCGGCGATCTCACTGTTGGCCAGCAGCGCCCCGCCTGCCATGGCCCGGTACCAGTTGCGGTTGAATCGTCGGAACGGGAGGTACGCGGCGAAGGTCTGCGGGTCGATCTCCTTCATCTTGATGCCGCTGAAAAACGCCAGCGGCAGCCAGAGCAGTGAGCAGATCGAATGCCAGAAATTGTCGCGCACGCTCAGCCGGCTGACGAACGCCTCGACCTTGTCGAACCACGTCCGCGGCCCCGGGTCGTGCCGGGGCGGATGGGCGGCCGCGGCGGCGGCAAGCGGAGTCGGCACACGCGGCGCCGGGGTGGGCGCTTCGCGCTGCAACTCCACGATCACGTCCTCGGACACGGGCATGTCGAGCATCTTCATTCAGGTTCCTCTAACACGCGATTCGGGCGGCCCAATGGTTTACCCGCCCCACGGCCGCGCGACAATCTCCCAGCCCCATCAATCATACGAATCTTCTGTAAAAGGTTCGACGGCAAAAGAAGCCGGCCCCGGAGTTTCCGGGGCCGGCGGCGCACTCGCTCTCAAAATTTCGGTCGTCCCACTTTTTTCATTCACGCCCGACGAGGTCCTTCTCCGTGGTTTCCCCGACCTTGACCGTGATCAACGTGCCGGGCATCTGCCGGCCATCCGTGGTGAGGACGTATTCGCCGGGCGGAACGTCCTCGAAATGAAACGATCCGTCCGGGCCCACGCGCCTTGCCCCACCCCATTTGCCGATCGCGTCCCTGGTCGGATTGACGCTCACGCTTCCCTGGAACGGCGTGGCTTGCTTCGTGTACACCTTGCCCTTGATCGCGCCCGTCGCCGTCATGCGCAGCGCGACGTTCTGCGACGGCACGGCGTGAACCGCCTGAACGTCAAGCGGCGCGTACGTCTTGGCCTGGGTGTATAACTGTACGTAGCCGCGAGGCAGCCCGGCGATCGCGAAATGGCCGTCGGCATCGGTCGTAACGATCTTACTCTCCGTCAGCCCGTAGCCCCGGCCATTGCCGGCCAACACCGCGTCGGCCCGCACGTTCGCGCCGGGGATCGGCTTGCCGTGCGTGTCGGTGACGGTGCCGTCGATTTGCGCCGGCCCGGTAAGCTCGACGGTGTAGCGCCTGAGCGTGTCGCCGCGGAATTGGGCGTAGCCGATGAATCGCGCCACGTACCCGTCCGCGGAGGCGATGAGGTCGTACGACCCGGCGGGCACGCTCTTGAGCAGGAGATGCCCCTTCTCATCGGCCGTGCCGGTGACGATCGCTTCGGGATCGCCGCCTCCCTTGGACTTGCGGAGCACGATTTGAGCGCCCCCGACCGGCTTGGATGTTTCCATGTCGTAGAAGTCGGCAATGACCGCCGACCCCCCGGCGATCCCCGCCGCACTGGCGCGCTCGTCGGTGACGGTCAGGCCCGCGGGCATTTTGATCGCGGAAAAATCGATCCCTTTTTCGCCGACAAACAGGTCCATCCGCGGCGGCTGAACACCGTTGGAATCGTCGGCGGCAACGCCCCTCGTCCGGCGGTGGTTCCCGCTTTGCGGGTCCCACACCGTGAAAGACCAATCCACCCGCGTGCTGGATTTGGGATCTTTCGCATGCTTCAGAAGTTCACTCTCGGAAGGCCCGCCGTCGTGGACAAACACGTCGAGCCTCGGGGCGCGGATTTTCGCGAAGACATCGAGCGCCGCCTGCATTGCCTTGGCGTCGCCCTGGTAAAGGAAGTTTTCCGGCCCGTAGCCTGTCCACACGCACACGCGCGTTTTGAGATTCGCCAGTTCCACTGACCCGGCGGGCCAGTTGTGGTCCGGGACCGGATCATTGCCCAGGGAAAAATCGATCATCGCCAGGGCCCGCCCGGCAAAAAGCATCACGAAAACCACTGCGAGGATGTCGCGCGAAAGCAATCGACGGCCGCGGCCTCCGTCGATCGCAGGCGGGGGTTGAGTGCGCATACGGTTCATTCCTTTTGATTCAAAGTCGCGCCCCTTCGCGCGACGTGCGTGAAGTCGGTTGCGTTATCTGTCCACCAAATCCTTTTCCGTAGTTTCTCCAGCCTTCACCGTAATGAGCGTGCCGGGCATCTGCCGGCCATCGGTGGTCAGAACGTATTCTCCCGGCGGAACGTCGTCGAATTGATATGACCCGTCCGGGGCCACCCGCATCCCGCCGCCCCATTTGCCGATCGGGTCTTTGGGCGGGTTGGCGCTCACGCTGCCCGAAAACGCGGTGGCCTCCTTGGTATAAACCTTGCCCTTGATCTTGCCCGTGGCCGTCATGCGCAGCGCGACGTCATGCGACGGCACGGCGTGCGCCGCCAGCACGTCCAGCGGCGCGTAGGTCTTGCCATAGGTGAACAGTTGCACCGAGCCGCGGGGGAGCCCTTCAATGACGAAGCGCCCGTTCTCGTCGGTCGTGACGAGTTTGCGTTCCGTCATCGGGTATCCCCGGCCATTGCTGGCCATGACGGTGTCGGCCCGCACGTTGACGCCGGCGATCGGCTTGCCCCGGGTGTCGGCGACCGTGCCCTCGATCCGGGCCGGTGCGGCAAGCTCGACGGTGTAGCGCTTGAGCGTGTTGCCACGGAATTCGGCGTAACCGACCATCCGCGGCACATACCCATCCGCAGATGCGACGATTTCATACGACCCCGCCGGCACGCTCTTGAGCAGAAGGTGCCCCTTCTCATCCGCCGTGCCCGTGGCGGCCGTCTCGTAGGCGTTCTGGCCCTTCGATTTGCGAACGACGATCTGCGCCCCGGCGACCGGCTTGGAGGTTTCCATGTCATAGAGGTCGGCAATGACCGCCGACCCCCCGGCGATCCCCGCCGCACTGGCGCGCTCATCGGTGACCGTCACGCCGGCGGGCATCTTGATCGAGGCAAGATCGATCCCGTTGCCGCCGACGAACAAGTCCATCCGCGGCGGCTCGACGCCCTTGTGGAACCCGCCGTTCGGATCGTCGGCTGAAAATCGGCTCGACGGCTTGTTGTAAAGTTGGTTCCAGCTTGCCGGGTTCCACACCGTGAACGACCAATCGACCCGCGTGCTGGCCTTGGGGTCTTTCTCATCCTTCAGAAAGCCGCTCTCCGAAGGCCCCCCGTCGTGGACGAACACATCCAGTCGCGGCGCGCGGATTTTGGCGAAGAGGTCGAGTGCTTCCTGCAGGGCTTTGGCGTCGCCGCGGTAGAGGAAGCAGTGCTGCCCCCCGCCGAACGGCGGACCTTCCCACCATCCGACGCGGGTCTTGAGATTCGCCAATTCCAATGAGCCGGCGGGCCAGTTGTTGTCCGGGACGGGGTCATTTCCTTTGCCGACGATGATCAGCGCCGGCGCTTGCCCCGCGAGCAGCATCATCAATATCAAAGCGAGGGTAAAATGCGAGAGCGACGTGCAAGAGGCAGCGGAGGATTGAGCATTCATGTGATTTCCTTCCTTGTGATTCGAGGCCGCAATATCTCCAGCCTGAGAGTAAACGACAAAAGGCGGGCATCGGCGCGCGAACGGATCGCTAGGCGGCCTTGGCAATCCGGCGGATGATGCATCGATTTCGCCGCGTCCACGGCTTTTGGCCAATGTTTTCGACGCCGCCGGCCGCTAAGGGTTCCCACAGAAAGTTCCCTCGTTTGACCGAGCGGCCTGATTGTCTCAATTTTGCGAAATCAGGAAGATGCAATTATTAGGTTATTTATTGACAACCCCCGCATTTTCAGAGTATTGTGGTGAAACTTGGAGGAACCATGTCACCTCGCCTTGCGCATCGCACATTTCGGCGCGTCGGTTTTACGCTGGTTGAGTTGTTGGTCGTCATTGGGATCATCGCCTTGCTGATCTCGATCCTGTTGCCGGCGCTACAACGCGCCAAGGAGCACGCGAACCAGGCGAAATGCGCCAGCAATATGCGGCAGATCTACCAGTCGCTCGCCATGTACGTCGGCGAGCACAAGAACTTCCTTCCCATCCCGCCCCTCATTGGAGAAATCGGGCCTTCCTTCTACAACCTGGCTTACCCAATGACCGATTTGGCCGTGATTGATTACCAAAACGGATCGCTCTGGCCATACCTGAGCCCCACGACGGGTGCACGCGAGGGAATCTTCAACTGCCCGTCGGATCTTGAAGAAATGCGTGTCGTTCGCCTCGGCGGCCTGCAAGTTCACAGGCGAAATTTCAGCTACTCCTTCAACGTCCAGATGCGCCAGGTGGACGGGGCTCTGAAGGTCGGCACCCGAATCACTGATATTTTCCACCCGGCCGAGAAGATTATCACCGTTGAAGAACAGTATCCCAACGACGGCTGCGCGTTCCTCGCCCAAGTGGATGACGACGACGTTCTCGCCTTCCGTCACATCCACCGGGGCAACCAGGGCTTCGCCGACGGGCATGTGGAAAGCCTGCGTCCAACGGACATGGGATTCTCCGATACCGGCGGCGCTGTGAGCAGCTATGCCAACGCCATGCAAAAGAAGCAGCGCTATTGCAATTTCTTCTACAATTTCTAGCCGCCACATATCCCACGCATGGTGCGCCCCCCGGGCGTTCTGATCGCGGCTTTGCGACGATGGAAGTATTAGTCCCTCTGCGAGGCGCACACCTCTGGAGTTAATATGTCGATTCACCGAGCGCGCCACACCCGAGGTCTTGGTTTTACACTCGTCGAACTGCTGGTGGTCATCGGGATCATCGCGTTGTTGATCTCCATGCTCCTGCCGGCGCTCAACCGCGCCAGGGAAAACGCCAAGCAGGTGCAGTGCCTGAGTAATATCCGGCAGTTGGGCATGGCGGTGATGATGTACACCAACGAGAACCGCCAGCTCATGCCCGGCGGAGCCGAAGGGCCGCCGCAGATGCTTTGGGACTGGGTCTATTGGGATCCCACGACCACCCCCTACAGAGACACAAGCCAAGGTCCGCTGGCGCCTTATCTCTCGATCCCCCGAGGGAGCGGGAATTCGAGCAATGCCGCGGGAGTGTTTAAATGTCCATCTGATCTGGCCGAATGGCACACCGTCAACCCCCTTTCCGGCCGGCCCCCGTACCCTTTCAGCTACTCGATGAACTCCTACTGCTGCGATAACGGCCGGGCCTACGCCCATCTGGGCAACGGTTCTTCAAAGAACTTCAAAATCGGCCTGATCAGGAGACCGGCCCAGAAGATCATGCTGATCGACGAGAGCGAAGCGACGATCAATGACGGATTGTGGGTTCCCGAAGCCTACGACTACGACCAGCTCGCCGACCGCCATGTGAGACGCCATAAGAACGAGCTTGATAACGACGGGACCCAGGGGAATGTCTGCTTCTTTGATGGCCACGCCCAGCTGGTCACACGACTCGACGCCCGCAATCCAGATTTCTGGGATCCCATCCGCTAGCCCCAATGCTCGCAATGTAAACGCAGAAAAGCCGCACCTGTTTTCAGGTGCGGCTTTCTTTTGCGCGGCGTGAGTTGTCCACGTCCCCTGGCGCAAGCGTCGTGGATAACTTGGTCCCCCAACACCTACTTTCCCGCCCTCCAGAAAATTGCCGCTATCCTAACCCTTGCTCGATCAGTCCTTAATAAACAGTTGAAGGCATCGCTACACTCCATCTGGCGGATTTATTTGTTGCGACCCCCAATATGTTGTGTATATTGCCCCGTACGGCCGATATGGGTTGCGGGCAGTTTGGGACGGCCTAACGGTAGACAATCGCTCAGGATGCAGCGGTGAATTCGAAGGTGCCACGCCGTCAGGATGACGACGATCCTTCCCTAATATTGGTACGAGCGGGAACGGTTCGCTGAGTGGGTTGTTTCACTCAACGTTTCCGGCTCGAAGATGGATGCGCACGCGAACGCCCTGCCGCGATGGGGTGTTGCCGTGACTTGAACCGGGTGGCCCATGGGCGTTCTCTGCGACACGCAAATCCGTGAACTCATCGGCATCGAGCCTTTCGAGGAAAACACCAAGCGGCCGGGCAAAATCAGCTTCGGCGTCTCCAGCTACGGCTACGACCTTCGGGTCGGCTCGGTCTTCAAGATCTTCACCAACGTCAACTCCGAGATCGTCGACCCCAAACGCTTCAGTGAGAAGTCGTTCGTCACCATCGACACCGAGGAAACGGGCAAGGACCACGTCCTCATCCCGCCCAACTCCTTCGCGCTGTGCGAAACGGTCGAGGTCGTTGAAATGCCGCGGGAGGCGCTGGCCATCTGCGTCGGCAAAAGCACCTACGCCCGTTGTGGCATCATCGTCAACGTAACCCCCATCGAGCCCGAATGGCGCGGGAAGATCACTTTGGAAATCAGCAACACCACCCCCCTTCCGGCCAAGATCTACGCCAACGAAGGGATCGCGCAGCTCATCTTCCTCAAGGCCGACCGCGTTTGCGCCGTCAGCTACGCCGACAAGAAGGGCAAGTACCAGGACCAGTCCGGCCTCACGCTCCCCAAGGTCGATTAGCACGTCTGCAAGAGCCGATCGAACGGAGGTGTCCGAATGTTTCCATTGCGCTGCATATCCGCGAATGACCGCTGTAGTCGTTGCGATGAGGCGAACTGATTCCGGGCCGCTAAAGCGGCCGGGCCAACGGCCCGCGCGGGTGACCGCGTTCAGGTTTTTTGTTGTTATTGGGATACCCGACCTTTTACCGAACATATAGTTGAGATGATGCATTCCGCCCGACCCATCCTCCTGTATGCCGCCGCGGCAAACGCCGCCTGGCTCGCGGGGTGTGCCGGGCAGGCTCGGCCGCCGGAGAAGATCGACAATGACGTCTGGACCTCGCCCCACTTCGGGGCGGTGGAGCACACGGAATCCGTCGTCGCGGCAGAAGGATCGCTGCCGCTGGTGTTTCAACTCCAGCAGTCGGCGACCGTGAGCATCGTGGACGAAAGCACCGGCAAGCAGATCGTCACCGCCCCGGCCAAGCCCGGCGACATCGTGGTGGTGGATGCCAACAACGGCGTCCACATCGGCGGCAGACGGTTTGCTGCGGTCGTCGCGGCAGACCACCGCCACGCGATCAAATTGAATTTTGAACCCCCCGCGCCCGCCGCTCCGCCGGCAACGCAGGATGCGAAGAAGGAATAGACGACCGCCAAGAGAATTATTCAGGGAAGGGCACAGCACATGAAAATAACGCGACGATTCACGAAGCCAGGGACAGACGTTTTCGATTCCGTTCAGTACGAGAAGCGCACGAGCCGGATCAGCAATCCGGACGGCAGCGTCGTGTTCGAGATGAACGACGCCGAGATCCCCGCCCAGTGGTCGCAGCTCGCCACCGACATCATGGTGAGCAAGTATTTCCGCAAGGCCGGCGTCCCGCAGACCGACGAGCAGGGCAACCCCCTCCGCGACGGCCAGGGCAACGTCGTCACTGGACCGGAGAAAAGCGCCCGCCAGGTAATCAACCGCCTCGCCGGCTGCTGGCGCTATTGGGGCGAGAAGCACGGCTACTTCGACTCCACTGAAGACGCGCAGGCGTTTTATGACGAGCTGTCGTACATGCTGCTCCATCAGATGTGCGCGCCCAACTCCCCGCAGTGGTTCAACACCGGCCTGAACTTCGCCTACGGAATCACCGGCCCCGCGCAGGGCCACTTCTACTGCGACCCCAAGACCGGCGAGATGCTCAAGAGCCGCGACGCCTACAGCCACCCGCAGCCGCACGCCTGCCAGCCCTTCCACGCGCCCGTCTCCACGCCGCGCGGGAAGCTCGCCATCGGCAAGATCGTCGAGCAGAATCTCATTGGCCTGGAAGTCTACGACGGCACCGATCGTGGCATCGGCACCACGCGGGTCGTGGCCGTGAAGGCCAACGGCAAGAAGATGGTCTACCGCGTCGTGCTCGACGACGGCGCGGTGGTCGAAGCCACCGGCGATCACCTCCTCTACGTCATCAATTCCAGCGGCCTGGGCGGCCGATGGGTGCGGGTCGATTCGATCGATCCGGGCATGAAGCTCGTGCACGTGGTCTTCGACCGCGCCCGCGGGCTCGACGCCGCGGTGCGTGCGCGGGCGACGGCCGCCAGCGTTTCCGAGCAACACGGTTCCGACCCGCACTTCGCCACCTTCGGCGAGCAGGCGCCGCTCATCCCCGCCGAGGCGCTGCCGACGCTGCGCGAAGTGGCGGTCACACGCGTCAAAGCCGTGGGCGTGCAAAACGTCTTCGACATCCAAACCGAATCCGGCCGCTATCTCTCCAACGACATCATCGTTCACAACTGCTTCATCCAGAGCGTGACCGATGACCTGGTGAACCCCAACGGCATCATGGACCTCTGGACCCGCGAGGCCCGGCTGTTCAAGTATGGCTCGGGAACCGGCACCAATTTCTCCAAAATCCGTGGCGAAAATGAGCCCCTCAGCGGCGGCGGGAAGTCCTCGGGCCTCATGTCCTTCCTCAAGATCGGCGATCGTGCCGCCGGCGCGATCAAGTCGGGCGGCACCACCCGCCGGGCCGCGAAGATGGTCTGCCTCGACCTCGATCACCCCGATGTCGAATCGTTCGTCAATTGGAAAGTGCGCGAGGAGCTGAAAGTCGCCGCCATGGTCGAAGGCCTGCGCATCCTCCCCAAGGAGCAGCAGGCGCAGGCCCGCAAGCTGGGCCTCAAGCTCGATTACGACTTCAATGGCGAAGCGTACATGACCGTCTCGGGCCAGAACTCCAACAACTCCGTCCGCATCCCCAACCGCTTCTTCAAGGCGGTGGAAGAAGACACCGACTGGAAGCTCACCTGGCGCTCCAGCGGTAAAGTCGCAAAGACCGTCAAGGCCCGCGACCTGTGGGAACAAATCGCCTTCGCCGCCTGGCGCTGCGCCGATCCGGGCGTGCAGTACGATGACACGATCAACCAGTGGCACACCTGCCCCAAGTCCGGCCGCATCAATGCGAGCAACCCCTGTGTCACCGGCGACACCCGCGTGCTCACCCCCGGCGGAATCTGGCGTCGCATCGACCAGATGATCCACCTCCCCGCCCGCGTGATCACCAACCTCCATGCGCAGCAGGTGCACGTCACCGAAGGCGCGTTCCCCACCGGAACGAAGGAAGTCTTCGAGCTGAAAACCGTCGGCGGATATAGCGTGAAAGTCACCGCCGACCACAAGATCTGGACCCGCACCCGTGGCTGGGTCGAAGCCCAACACCTCCAGTCCGACGACGAAGTCCGCCTCCCCAGCAAGCCCGCCTGCGTCACCGAGATCGGCGAGCCGCAGGACCCGCGCTTCTTCGAGCTGCTTGGCATGCTGGTCTCCGAGACCAATGGAGACGTCAACTGCCT
>JAQGHH010000065.1 GCA_028288945.1 Phycisphaerales bacterium | reverse complement strand
CATCGCTTACAGCACCGACCGCGGCCGCACGTGGACCAAGTACGACAAGAACCCCGTCCTCCCGCACATCGTCGGCGGCAACCGCGACCCGAAAGTCATCTGGCACCCACCCACCCGCAAATGGGTCGTGGCTCTCTATAAGGACAAGGAGGATTTCGCACTCTTCTCCTCGCCGGACCTGAAAGCCTGGACGCACCTGCAAGACATTACCATGCCCGGCTGCAGCGAGTGCCCCGATTTCTTCCCCATGCCGCTCGACGGAGACAAGGCCAACACGCAGTGGGTCTTCACCGCAGCCAACGGCAAATACTTCGTCGGCGCGTTCGACGGCCAGACGTTCAAGCCCGACGGGGGCGTGCGGAAGGTTGATTTCGGCAAGAACTATTACGCCGTCCAAACCTACAGCGATATCCCCGAGGCGGACGGCCGCCGGATTCAAATCGCCTGGATGAACGGCGGAAAATACCCGCGCATGCCGTTCAATCAGCAGATGAGTTTTCCCTGCGCCATGACCCTGCACAACACGCCCGACGGCCCCCGGATTTTCCGCACGCCGGTGAAGGAGATCGAATCGCTTTACGCGAAGGAACACAAGCTGGCCGATGTCGCCATCAAGCCCGGCGAGAACCCGCTCGCGGGAATCCCGGGCGACCTCTTCGACATCGAAGCCGAAATCGAGCTCGGCGACGCGCAGGAAGTCGGCATTTCCGCACGCGGGGAATCCATCGCCTATCTGGTGAAGGAAAAGAAACTCGGTGCGCTCGGGGCCGCGGCCGAGTTGGAGCCGACCCATGGCCGCGTGAAGTTGCGCGTCCTGGTCGACCGCACATCGATCGAATCCTTCGGCAACGACGGCTGCGTGTCGCTCACGTCCTGCTTTGTGCCCAGGGCCGACGAAAAGGGCATGGGTGTTTTCGCGAAGGGTGGGAATGCGAGGATCGTGTCGCTGACGGTGCATGAAATGCGGTCGGCGTGGGCGCGGTCGGATGCGAAGTAGTTGTGCCGTGGCGCGGGCGGCCCGCCCGTGGCGGCGGCACTCCGCCAGTTCTTCGGCGTAGGTTCGGCTCTTTGCCGAACGTTCCTTTCGTTCGGCAAAGAACCGAACCTACTGGTCTCCCCACCCTAAAATGCTCCGTCAAATCCTTCAGAGCCGGGGCGTGTCGTCCCAGTCGGGCCCAAGGCCCGATGCGGAGCTTCGCTCCGACCGGGCCGACACGGCCCGGCTCCGAAGTTACCCGACAAATTCGACCAGTCGGACCACTAAATGTCGGACCACTAAATGCGGGATCGTGCAAATTTCACAAAACATCTATTTTATCAAATTTGTTGCGAAAAAGTGCCTTTCCATCGGTCAAATCGGCTTTGCACAAAAAATGCCAAAACGTCGCGAGTTTTTGCAGTCTCAACAACGGCAGCGAGCAGCAATCCGCGTTTTCCTCTGTGAAGTAGCTCATTTTTGTGCAAAGCCGGTCAAATCGGTCACAATCGGTCACCGAACCGTCGCCGCGACCCCGAAAACGGGGGTGGCGGTTGCGCACCGGTCAAGACGTAAGTGCTTACGAACCCCTCGGAATTCGGATTCGAGCCGCTACACTGCCTCCATGAACTCTGATCTTTCCGAACGCGTCGCCTTGGTCACCGGCGCATCCCGTGGTCTGGGAGCGGCCATTGCCGTCGAACTAGCCCGCCGGGGGGCGCGGGTGGCGGTCAATTATTTCGGCAGCGCCGATAAGGCCGGCCGCGTGGTCGAGGAAATCCGGGAGGCGGGCGGTGAAGCCGTCGCACTGGGCGCGGACGTGCGGGACGAGGCCCAGGTCGCGCGCATGGTGGCGGAAGTAGAGAAACGCTACGGCCCCATCGACATCCTCGTGCTCAACGCCACCGGCCCGCAGCCGATGATCAAGCTCGAAGACCTCACCTGGAAACACTGCCTCGACCAGCTCGAGTTTTTTGTAAAGAGCCCCGTGCTTTTGGTGAAGGCGGTGGTCGGCCAGATGAAGAAACGGCGCCACGGCCGCATCATCAACATCGGGTCGGAGGTGTTCGACCGTGGCGTTCCCGAGTTCTCCAACTACGTCTCTGCCAAGGGCGCGCAAATGGGCCTCACCCGCTCATGGGCGATGGAGCTGGCCCCCTGGCAGATCACGGTGAACACCATCGCCCCCGGCTGGATCCCCACCGAGCGCCACGCCGGCGATTCGCAGGAATCCAAGGACGCCTACGCCGCCGCCGTCCCGATGAAGAGAATGGGGGTCGCGCGTGAAGTCGCCGAGGCAGTCGCGTACCTTGCTTCGGACGGCGCGGGATTCGTCACTGGACAAAAACTGGCGGTGAACGGCGGGAATTCGTTGGGGTGATATGTCGGCGTAACAAGGAAACTACTCTCCCTCGTACTCGGGGGCGAGGCACGGGTGAGAGGGCCGTCCCGTGTCTGTAACTGTTTACCGTTCAGCCACAGATTTTCCCCGGCGCGCACTTTCGCGGATGCTGCAAGCGCGGCTAAACTCTTGCCGCGATGAGGCCTGCGCGATCGCTGATGGCCGGGCCTGCGGCCGGTCCGAGCGGGTCGGCGCCGATCGTTCCGCGCAATCGGCGGACGTATTCGGGGGAACGGATTTCGGACAGGCGGTGTTGGGCCAGGCGCAATCGCTCGGCGATTTTCATCTTCGCCGCAACGTCCCTGTGGCTCGTGCGGGTGAGGAAGCGGTCGAGATACATTACGTGCCTGGTCCAAAGGTCTGTGTCGCGGCGTTGTTTGGTGAGCAGGCGCTCGTGATACCAGCCGCTGTCGAGCAGGTGATCCCGCGTGAAAGTTCGGCGGATGGATTCTTCCATGCGCACGCCTTTGGCCGGGTCGGCGGCCATAACATTCAGCAGCTCGCGCAGCGGCGGGCAGGCCTCGGCGATGCTGCCGTCTTCGAAGAAGGCCCTCGCTACGCGTTGCTGCGCTTCGACGATGTTGTGGACGCCGTCGGCGAACATGGCGCGGTCCTGGGTTTCGGGGCGGAGGATCGATTCGTCGAAGACCTTCGCCGGGTTGTCGAAGACGCGGCCGAAGAAATCATGCACGAACTTAGCCGTGATCCGGTAACCCAGACGGCTGGCGAGGACCAGCTTGCCATCGAAAGTGAAGTCGGCAATTTTCTCAAGGTAGTTGCCGGCGATGAGGAATTCGGGGTCGCGCTCCTTGACGCTTAGGCGTGTCCAGATTTCGGGGATGAGCAGGCTGATGTCGTGATCGACGCGGACGTTTGGACCGATATGCCCGGCGGCGGTGGAGTAGCCGGCGTAGCCGGTGAGGATGAAATCGACGAGCGCGTTGTTGAGGTCAGCCGCGGGGCGCAGGGCATTGAAGGGGCCTTTGGTCAACGCGCCTTCGGAGCCGGTGCCGGTGGTGGAGGGGCTCTTGCCGGTCAGGCTGCAGACGTAATCCATGAAGAGCTCGGGGAGCTCCTGGTAGTGGATCGGGTTGTAGACGGCCAGCGGGCGGATGCCCGGCTCGGGGGGGTTGTTGCGACGGCCGCTGAGAACCGCGCTGACGGGGAAGATCAACGGCTCATCGATCGGCGCTTTGCGCAAAAGCCTTGCGCCGATCTCGGCGACGTATCGGTCGCGCGGGCGGGCGACGTCCGGGCGGATCTGCAAGTATCGGGGGTTTTTGCTGGGTTTGCCATCTACGATGCGCGGGTGCGCGGAGCTGACGACGAAGGAGCCCTCGGCGCCCGCCGCACCTTTGATCACTTCGCGCATGGGAGCGGTGAACTTGTCGAAGTCCACCACGTCTTCAACCATCTCGCCGGCGACGGACGAAATGATCGGCTCGTAGTTGGAGGCGAACAAGCCGGGCTGGGCCATATCGGCTTCGGTCTGTTCGTCCATGCCGCGGAAGATCGCTTCATCGGGACGCTGGAACAGGCGGTATTCGCAGTTCTCGATCAGCTTCACGCTGGGGTTGTTGCAAGTATACGGGAGGCGGGGGACCGACTCCGCCGGGACGACCGCCGACGCGGTGATGTCGTCCTCCATCTGCACCTTGTCGGCGGCGACGAAATCCTGGCGGAGCTTGCTCAGGCGCCAGACGTCGTTCTTTGCCAGGCCCACGCGCAGGTAACTGCCGACGGCTCTGCGTGCGCCGAATTTCAGCTCATGGCCGGGTGCGCCGTTGATCATGTCCACGCTGAAATGCTGCCGCCAGTCGATGCCCCATTCGGGTTTGTAGAAGCGCTTGATGAAGAAGACGAGCGCGCGGATGTGGTTGGGGATCGATTCGACCCAAGCGTTGTAGGCGTCCGTGAATTCGCCCGGCGAAGGGGTGAGCATCTTGATGACCGAGCCGAGCGAACGTTGCGGGCCGAGGATCGGGCGCGAAGGGCGTCCGGCGTACTCGGGGCGATAGGAGGCGAGGAAGCGGTCGGAAAAATCGCGCTGAAAAATAGCGTCCGCCTGGGCCAGGTCGCGGTCCCAGTCGGCGACGTAGATGGGGCCGTAGACGACCGAGCCGGCGATGGATTTGGAGATCTCGCTCTTGCCGCCGCCGCTGACGGTGCAGGGCTTGTGGCAGAAGGTCCCCTCGGCCAGAGTGCCGACCAAACGCCAGGACGGCGCGCCTGGGTGCTTTTCCATTCGCACCTTGTAGCCGGTGGGGTAGACGTAGACTTTTCCCGGCAACAGCTTCGTCGAGCGCTCACGGCCGTCTTTGGTCCAGCTCACGCGCTGGATCGGCAGATCGATCTTCACGTCCTCGGGGACATAGATGATGCTCGGGTAGCGCTTATCGACGGCGTACCCTTCGTCGTGAATCGTGACGGTATCACCGAGCAGGGCCATCGCTTCGCCGAAGGTGCGGCCAAGGGCTTCGAGCTTGGTGTCAGCACGGAACTGGTCGCCGAGGCTGTAGCTGGCGAAGGCCAGCGCGCCGCCGGCGTGCTCTTCCTCGGCTACGCCGAAGAGATTGGCGGAATAGCTGATCTGGGTCTTTACTTCTTTTTTGCTGTACCCAAAATAGTTGTCGGCAAGGATCGTGACCATCACCCCCGCGAGCGTGCGGCAGGTGATCTTGAAGGGCTTGCCGTCGTTGTACGGCTCGTCCTCATGCTTCCAGCAGACGCCCTGACGGCGCTGGGGCTCCGTGGCATCGTCCCAGTGGGGGAGGCCCAGGGATTTCTTTTTGAGTTGCGTTAAGTGCGGCGCGAGGATGATGCAGCCGGTGTGCCCGGTCCAATGTTCGACATCCAGGCCGGCGTCGTTTTCGGGGAGGTACGGGTCGCCCGCGTTGCCGAAGATGGATTCGACGAAGTCGAGGTTCGCGACGAAGCTGCCGGGGGCGAAGAAACGCACCTCCATGGTCTTGCGGGCTTCCTGGCCGGGGATTTCGGGGCAGACCACGGGGCGAAGCAACAGCGAGCAGAAAAGCTCGGTTTGATGCTGCTGTTGCGACGAGAAGGGGAGGCGCAGGAGTTCGCCGGGCGGATTGAGGGCGGCGTGGAGCAGGTTGCCGAAGACTTTCTTGGGGACCGCGACCTTATCCGCCGGGACGGGCAGGCCGCCCTCGGCGACATGAAAAACGCCTTGCGTCGTCCGGCGGTCGCTGCGCGGGTTGTGCAAAACGCCCTGTCGAAACCGGTAGCTTTCGACGTAGTTGCTCTTGTAAACGTCTCCGTCGATCGGCAGCGACATCTCGCGGGCCATCCCGTGGCGGTCGGTGACGAACGTGCTGCCGGGCAGGCGGAGCGTGCCGACGAGATTTTCGCCCGCGAAATGGTCGTCGAGGAATGACTGAATCCGCTGGTCGGCGGGGCACAGGTGGCCGGCGAGCAGGCGGGCGAATTCGCGGTAGTCGGCGAGCAGATCGTGGGCAACGTCGAGAAAACCCGTGCGTGCCGCGTCCCCGGCGATCGGCACGCCCAGCGCCGCCAGCTTCAGGTTGATGTACCGGATGATTTCTTCGCGCTTGCCACTGACGGCGGTGCCGTCGGGGTTCAAGCCCAAACTGCGATGGAGGTCCATGGGGGTATAACGATCCTTTCCACGCCGCGCGGTAACGCGGGAATCATACGGCGTGAGGGCGGTTCTGTCGCGGTCTGATTGGGGGAATCAAAGAGTTCGCGAAGTCACAAACGCACGAGGACAACCACGGAGGAAAAGAAGAACGGTCGCCACAGACGGATACGGATGGACCTGCCAAACCGCTGTTCACTTCCCCCGCGCCGACTTGACGCCGGTGTGATTTTCTTTAGCATTCGGCCGGGCAAGTGGGGTGGGATGAAAGGAATCATCTATGGGCAGGGCGTGGAACAGCCTTTTCGTTATCGCCGTCACGGCGATCTCTCTCACCAGCACCGGCTGTCAGAACGGCATTTACGACGACAACAAGAAGCTGCGCGACCAGAATCGCGAGTTGCAGGCGCAACTCGACGAGGCGCACCGCACTCCGCCCGCCGGGGCGCAAACTCCGGCGTCGCCGGTGGTGAGCGTTGCCCCGGGCCAACCCGCCGCCCCGGTTGCGGCACCCGTCACCCCGGCCCCCAAGTCCAAGCCTGATTTCGGCGGACTCGATGCACGTGTGGACGACAACGCCGGCACCACGACGGTCAGCCTTCCCAGCGACGTCTTCTTCGGCTCCGGGCAGGCGACGATCCTCCCCGAGGCGAAAAAGTCGCTCGACAAGGTCGTCACGGTCCTCAAGAAGGAATACGCCGGCAAGGCCGTCCGCATCGAAGGCCACACCGACAGCGACCCGATCGTTCACAGCCATTGGAAGAGCAACCAGGAACTCTCGGAAAAGCGCGCTGGCGCCGTGCATGATTACCTGGTCAGCAAGGGCATCGACGCGAGCCGCGTCACCACCGTCGGCCTCGGCGACACGAAGCCCAAGAGCCAGACTGACAAGAAGAAAAATCGCCGGGTGGAGTTGGTTGTTATCACCCGCTGATCAACTCTGCTTGATCTCCGATTGAGAGACAAAAATACGACCACAGATTACACAGATTAAAAGACTGGCTCAGCTACGCTGTCTTTAATCTGTGAAATCTGTGGTCATATTTTCTTGGGGTTGATCGAAGCATCCTTCATCCGAATGCGGGTTCGTTTTTCTCCGGATCGCTGAGTATCATCCGCCGGTGATGAGCATGCGGATTGCGATTGTCGATTACGGGATGGCCAACCTTCGCTCGGTGCAAAAGGCGTTTGAGCACGTGGGGCACCGCGCCGACATCATTTCCCGGCCGGAGGAAATCGAGCAGGCCGACAAGATCGTCCTCCCGGGCGTCGGCGCGTTTCAAGACGCCGTGGCCACGCTGCGCGAAAAGGAATTGGCCGGGCCGATCGTCCGTCACATCGATCGCGGCAAGTCGTTCCTGGGCATTTGCCTGGGCCTGCAAATGCTCTTCGACACCG